>CAZBTB010000038.1:0-9355 GCA_964494605.1 uncultured Lachnospiraceae bacterium | reverse complement strand
CGGCTCGCTATAAAATCACTCGTCGTTCCGCGTTTAAGTTCCGCCTTGATTGCATCGTAATATTCCGTAAAGTCCGCGTCGATATTAAGCCCCTCTAAAATGGAGTTAAAACGTTCCTCAATGGGCTTAAAGGCAATATCAGCACTCTCGCCACCCTGTACACGGTCAAGACACAAATACAGTAAATCGGTAACTTTAGTATCGCTTTTTTCTCTTTTACCGGGGGCAGAAACCACTACGTATGCAATTTTTTCATCGGCAAGAACGATGTCCCTGACGCGCCCGATACACTCGGCGTTTGCCATTGACGTTCCGCCGAACTTACTTACTTTCATATCTATACTCCAAAAAGTTTATTTCGATTTAACAAGCCGAGCTTCCATATAATAGCGCTTTTCATTCGCTTCGCCCATGGAAAAAGTCTTTCTCGGCAACGCGCCGTTTTTGACTACATAGGAAAAAAACGTGCTCTTATCTATTGCTTTAAGTACTATGCCGACGGCGTTATTGTTACTGCAGATGTTGCTTAAATCAGCCTCGCCGTGAATATAATCCACACTTCCGGAATGAGTGTTCAAGTATTCGTCTATGTACTCCTGAACGGCTTTTACGCCTTCAATCGGGTCTGACGGGAAAGGGATTTCCACAGAGAATTTTCCATTATATAAAAGAGTTTTTCCATTATAGGACGATAATTTATTCCGCAATCCGTCAATAAATTTCTCATTGTCCACATCGAAAACGGCTCTGTGAATGGGTTCGAACTTCAAGCCTTCGTCGAAAATATTTACGACCTCGACAAGAGCGTAACCCGACAGCGGATTATCCTTGTCACGGCACGCCTTAGCTGTAGCTAAAGAATGGTTACCGTCGCCTACAAGAAACAATAAAGGTACGCCGTACTTTTCTACGGAGCTATCCAAAAGCGCATTCAAGGCCTGCTCCGCTCCGCTCGTATCCTTGATATTATAGCCGGTAATATGTCCGCCGTCGGAGTTGAGTTCTCCGTCGTAAATTACGTCACCCTTATCGGCAAGCGGCTCGATAACCGTGCGTTTTTCATCATCGATAAGCAACATTACGTGCGGCAGTTCCAACGGGCAGTTCTTTCTTATTTCCACACGCGGCGGAATACGCGATTCAACCAAACCTTCTGTTGCCCTGATAAGAGCGGGCTGATCTGCTTTTGCCGAATATTCGTCAAGATTGACAAGGCACATAAGCCCCAACCGTTCGTTGCCGTGCGTGGTCTTACGCCTCACTAAAACAGTCCCTTCAACAGGGCGAAATATTCCTTTATCGAAATATTCGTTTTGTTTATCGATAATATTCGCTATACGCGAAGAAATATCCCCCGACAGATAACACTCGGGGAATATAAGTTTGAGCGCAGACGGCTCTTTTAAATTCAATTCCAATTTATCCCAATAAGCTTTGTCCGATGTATATTGATCGCAAGCTACTACCGCCCAATCGGAAACCGACAACGGCGAGGGCAATAAAATTTCTCCGAACTTAAAACATGCCATATTAAAGCAACCCTATAGCAAGCACCCACAGTAAGCCGCCAAATAAAACGGCAAATATTTTATAACCTATATTGCTGACGAACACAGCCTTGAAAAAGCGCTTTACTCCGCCTTTTGTTTTCTCTTTCTTTTCCATGATTAGTTCGTCCTCCTTTTGCTGTGTTTATTGGGTCGGCTTACGGCTTTAAGTCCGTATATCTGCTCCAGCACATCAGTCAACATTTGGCTGTCAAAGTAACGCATTATTTCACCGTTACGTGCTACCGAAATAATACCCGTTTCTTCCGAAACTATAATCGCAAGGTGATTGCATTGTTCGGTTATTCCGAGCGCAGCACGGTGACGGGTGCCCAGCTCTTTATCGAGATTGGTTTGCTGAGTAAGCGGCAAAAAGCAGCCTGCCGCCAAAATTTTGTTGCCGCGCACGTAAACCGCTCCGTCGTGAAGCGGCGCTTTTGTATTAAACAAACACTCCAAAAGCGGACAGGAAAGCTGCGAATTAAGCCGCGTGCCGCTATCAAGGATATGCTCGGGAATATTGTCGGGAGCAATGACTATGAGCGCACCTACGTCTTTTTTGGACATATTCTGTACCGCGCGGACAATTCCGTCGATTGCAACATGTAACTCCTCATCCGAGCAATCATATTGAGTAGTATACGAGTTTTCGGCATTTTTAGGACTTGCAAGCTTCCAAAGCGAACGCTTGACTTCTTGCGAGAAAAGAATAAATACGCTTACAAGAATCAGGAAAACTACCGCAACCATAATCTTTGCGGTAAGAGGCATTTTTACATAATCGGACGCAACAACAACGGCAAGCACCGCTACTATAGCAAGATATTTAATAAATCTGGTTGCATTGTTCTTTTTAAGAAAAATCACCACACAGTACACAATGAGTATCGTAACTAATAAATCCAGTACACTGAACGTAATATTTGCAGGAGTGGAAAAGGCCTCTTTGATATTGTCGATGAATTCCTTAAACATTTGTATCCTCTCGGTAATCGGTGTTTATTTCAAAAACGGAAACAAACATGTTTTCTTAACTCTATTATACTATTTCAAAATATTTTTATCAATAAAAATCCCACTGTTTTCAGAAATTTTTATCAAATTTTAATTAAAAGGATCGATTTCGTCCGAATTTCCGCTTCCGTTGTTCGGTTTAATATCCACAAAAATATCGCTTTCGCTCTTATCCTCGTATTCCATCCCGAATACGGCGATTTTCACGCGCTTAACCGTCGGCTTAAACGGATACTTTTTCTCCAACCGCTTAATAACCAGAATAAGCGCTACCGCTAACAGAACTATCAAACCGATATAAACGATGTAAGCGTAATAACCGCCCATGAAAAACGAATAATCGAATTTGTCCGTTCTGAACGTTTGAGCATACTCCGTGAACCTTTTATCTGTAAGCGTCCCGTAAATAAGCGACGCAGTATCTGCCATAGTCGCAGCGTAACCCGGATAATCGCTCTTAAAGGTCTCGAGAGTATCTCCCTTGGTGTTATAATAATAAAAACCGTTTATGTCGCCGCCGAAAAATCTGATCACGGGTATACCCTTTTCGAAAAACGACGCCTGGTCGCCTATCAATGCTCCGTGCGAGTAATTGAGATTTTCAGCATATTGTTGCGGAAACAACGGCAGACTCCTGGGCGCTGCGGCATATTGCGTATCGTAAGCTTCGCCGTTTTTCAAGAAAAGCTTACCCTCAACCGTATCAACCTCATCGGAATAGATATTAAGCCTATCCCCGGCAACCGAGTCGAGGTTAATCATCAAAAGAACATTTGACGTGTCCTTTAAGTATTCGCCGACATATTTTCCGCTACCGAAAACGGCAACTTCGCCGCAACCGAAAAATACCAGCTGAACGGTAAAATCGAGTTCGGGCGACTGTTGCATCAAAGTTTCGGCAAGCTCCAACAGCACCGCAACCCCGGTAGCGCCGTCGAATATATTTTCGTTTTCAGTTGCGGCATAACCGATTTTTTCTATTTCGGAATACTGATTATCGTAATTAGCTCCTACTATGACGGTATTTTGTTTTCCGCCGTTAAACGTAGCGATTACGTTTTGCGAATTCAGCAAATCGGTTTGAACGTTATTAGTCCGCTGCGAAACCTCGACCGAAAAATTCTGTATTTCCAAAGATTCGCCGTCAACATAACCGTAACTTGAAAGCCGTTCGGCAATATACTCTGCAGCCGCCTTTTCTCTCGGAGAAAAAGCCGTTCTGTCTCTTCTCGATACTTCGCCCGTGCCGATAAAATCGTTAAGGCGCTCAATCATACCGCTTTCGGTAAAGAGATTTTCTATCTTAGCCGATTGAGTTATGTTTGCACCGCTTCCCGTACACGCCATCATCGAACAAGCAAAAACAATAGTCAATAAAAAACAGACCGCTCTCTTCATGCCAACACCCCCGAAACCAGAGATACAACGGCAATCAATCCGTACAGGCAAAGGAAACTGCTACCTAAGCTCATTGTCACTCTTCCGTACTCCTCGGGACTGCAGTAGTTTTTGCAACAATACCGAATAAACAATCCGAAAAATACCGCCGCAAATATGAAATCGAAAAACAGCTCTCCGTAAGGAAAAACAAACGGAAAAAACAAGTACAGTGTTTTTAACGCGCCGCTTAAAATGTTCGCAGGGATAAAAAAGAACCTTAAAACGTACCGAAAATCCTTTGCTTTTGTCGCTCCCAGCCTTAAAAAGATCATTCTCGATAAAAACATAGTGATAACTTCATACAACAGAATTCCCGATAAAGCCGCAAGTATAAACGCCCAAACGTCATTGAATTTAAATATTCCGCCGATTGTAAAAAGTGCCAACAACCCTCGGATATTGTACATACCCGTAAATCCGAAACTTAACGCGAGCACACAGATAACTATGTACTTGTTTATCTTTTTTTCTTTAATAAAATTCATATCCTACCCTTTTTGTCAACCGACAGTCAACGTTTCGCATACGAACGTCAAGAGCGCATTCCTGTCGGTAATAAATCCCGACTTAATATCCTTATCTAACGCACAGAGCTTATCGAATATATTTTTAAGCCGCTTAGGCGAAAACCTAGACGCTTGTCTCAGTGCTATTTTGACTGCATACTCTTTCACCTTAAGATCACTTGCAAGTGTATCCGATGTCGGATTTAACGACACAAACAATAACCGTCTGAAATGATTAAACAGCATTCCGAGTAAAGATACCGGAGAATTATTATCGGACAGCAACGCATCGGTAAGCTCGACGGCCTTGTCCCTGTTCTTATCGGCAATCGCCTCGCTGAGCTCGTAAACCTTAAACTCAAGCTCGGGCGCAACCAATGAAGAAACCGTTTGCGAAGTTATCTCCTCTCCGTCCGAATAAACGATCAGTTTTTCCAGCTCGTTTGAAATACGGTTCATATCACGGTTGCAAAACTCAACCAATAATTTCGCACCGTCTGCGCTTATCGTAGAATTTTGCGACGCGACTTTCTTTTGCACCCAACCGCTCAGCCACGCAGCATCAAGTTTATTACAGTCTACGACTTCGACTTTGGCTATTATTGCATTGAAATTGGGAGTGAGTGCCCCGACGAAAACAAGCACCGAAGTCGGATTGGGATCGTCTAGATAGCTTTTAAGCGGTTTCAGGTCCCCCGTAAAGTCGTTAACAACAACCACGCGGTAATCTGCAAGCATGGGCGGCGCAAGCAAGGCGGCAATTATATCGGCTATGCTTGCGTCTTTGCCGAACGAAGAATAATTGAGATCTTTAAACGATCCGGTGAACGACAGAAACATATTTACTGCGCTTTTTACCACAAAAGAATCGTCACCCGATACCGCATAACAAGGTTTGGGCGGATTAGACGTAAGACTCTTTTTGAGTTCGACGAATTTCAAGCGCGTATTTACTCCGTTTCAGTAAATTTTTTAACGATTATATTGTAATATAAAAAGCGGTAAAATGCAATTAAATTACCGCCTTTATCGTTAAATTACAACAAATTAGCCGGAATGGGATGCGTCTCGTCGATTAAATCCTCAGTGAATGCTATCGACACTGCGCACAATGCTTTTGCATCGTCGTAGCCTCCGCACTCTATCCAACTTACCAGCGAAACAAGCTTTTCGTCAAGTCCGCGCAAAACAGTATGGTTACACAGCGAAAGCGCAAAGTTCTTTTTGCTGTTCCACTTATCCAGAATCGCCTTTGCTTTACCTATCGTCTCTTCATTTGCAACGTTAGGTTCATTCGCCTCTATGCTCTCGTTTAACGCAATCAAATCGGCATTAAGCTCTTTGAAAATATTTGTACTTATGATTATTTCGGCGATACCGGCGCCGATCATCAAAGCAAAAACAATCGATATACAGATTAATTTTCTCATATTACCAATTTTCCCCTTTTACGTTTAATTCAGTCGTTACGTACTTGCCGTATTTAGGCGCTATATACGCCGTTCCGTCCTGTCTGACGTCCATGTAAAGCACGTCTTTAAGGCTTTTTATTCCGCACTTTTTTATAGCAGCCGTCACTTCGGGTTTAGTAACTTCGCAAAGCTTAAGATTTTCGTCCTCCCACTCGCCGTCCACCATCAGCGTTACGGGAAACATAGGCGGAGAAAGCTTGGTGGGATCGGACGGCTTTTCGATCACGCAAAGATTACCGTTGGTTTCGAAAATGGCATATGCGATTTCGTTGAAATCCATATATCCGCTCGAACGTGCCGCCTCGATAAGGTCGTTGATATTGATATTCATTTTCTTGAGATTTTCGTAATTTATACCGTTTTTATCTATTGCGATTATCGAACTACCGCTCAGAAATCTACGTACGCACAAGCTTTTTCGCGCGATAGTGGACAGCAATATCTGCAAAAAAGCGAGGGTGACTATAGGCACTAACCCTGCGTAAAACGGAATATACGGGTCGTTCATGGGAATACATGCAACTTCGGCGATAATTAAAGTAATAACCAGCTCAAACGGCTGCATTTCTCCGAGTTGCCGTTTACCCATAAGGCGAACTACCAACAACACAACAAAAAACGTTACGATTGATTTTAAAAATACTACCAACATAATATCGGTAGTATTTTACAAAACTCGAAAAATATTTACGTTTCAGCCGAAACTTGCTATGTACTCTGTAATGACCTCTATGGCTTTTGCCGCCGCTTCCTCCACAAACTCGTAAAAACTCTTAACAGCTCCGTCGTCTCCGTTGTCGGAAATGGCTCTGAGCGACGTAAATCCGACGTTTTGCACGGTACAAACCTGATTTATCGCCGCACTTTCCATATCATAAGCAATTGCACCGAATTCGCGGCTGATCTCCTGCGACTTGGCATTGCTACCCACAAACAAATCGCCGGTTGCCACCGTTCCGACCTTAAACTTATACCCGAGCCTGGTTATAATCTCGCCGAGCTGACCGACAAGCGCGCGATCGCAGTCGAAATACGGCGAATCGAATCCCGAGACCGTACCCTTTTCCACACCGTCGGCAACGGCGTCGAAATCATGCTGAACGGTGCGTTCGGCTATCACTATATCGCCCTGCTTTAACGGTTTTGCCCCGCCTGCAACGCCTATGTTGATTATCGAATCAACGTTGAAATACGCAATCATCAGTACTGCCGCAGTAGAAGAAAAAACCTTTCCCACTCCGCAGCAGCAAACAACCGCGTCCTTGCCGCGAACCTTACCCTTGACAAATTTATACGCGCCTATTTCCGTGGTTTTCGGCTCGATCATAAGTTCGATTAAGCCGTTTGTTTCCATTTCGAGAGCTCCGATAATACCTATCATAACTTCACCTCCGCACTCAAATAATACCATACCGCACGAAATTTGTCAACCGCGAAACAGTTGCAATTACATTATTGTTGTGTTACAATATAAGCAGATGATTTTAAATACGAACTCGCCTAGGCTGTAAATTGCGGTTCTTTTCGCCGTTAGCTCCCTCGAAGTGCTTACTAGCACAACTTCAGTCGCTACCGACAAAAATATCTCGCAATTTATTACGCCTAGGTGCAAGCAATTTTCGGATTGCAAACACGCGCAAGTACAAGGCAAAGCCGTCGCAAGTGTAGGGCGACCTACACCAAGCGGCTTTAACAAAGTAATTGCGTGCGTTTGCACCGAAAATCGAGTTCGGATATGAAATCATCTGCTAAGTATAAGGAGATAAACTGTTATGCCCAAGGTATCGTTTACCGAAAACGACGAAATCGCCGTAGTCAGCGAAAGCGGCGAAACGTCACGCAAGAAAAGCGAATTTATCGAAAACTACAAAGCCGCCGCCGAACAGTTACAGCATGACAACGCTTGGAAATACAACGGCGTGGGCGCGAAGTTTACGCAAACCGAAAGAACAGAAATTCCGCCCGAAAAGTACGTTTCGTCCGTCAACGGCGTTTGCCTTACCGACTCGGGTAAACTCTATTATTCCGCAACCGTAGAAAATTCGTCGGGAATTATGTCGTTTTATGTAGGCGACGAAAAATCGCAAGAGGGACACGTTCTGCACTATTCCGGCGTCGAATACGGCGATATAGACGTCGACCCAAGCGGACAAAATCTCGTAACTTCGGTAAAAACCGATCCGTTCACGCGCAATTTGGCTGTAGTATCGCTAACGGACGGCGATTACACGATGCTGACGGGCGGAGACTCAAAAGACGAACACCCGTCGTACTCGAACTCGCGCCGCGGCGAAATCCTTTATTCCACAGCGGGAATCGGGCGCGATATGAACGGCGATTTCGTGCGGTACGGCAATTCTTCCATTGCCGCATTCGATACGGTGAACCGCTCAATCCGAGACGTCTGCTCCGACGATAAACATTCGCTCATTCAGCCTAAAGACGACAAAGCCGGCAACATCTATTTTATAGAGCGTCCGCCAAAGGAAAAGCTTAAAAAGCCCAACATTTTTCTCGAAATTTTACTTATCCCCTTTAGACTTATCTATGCAATTTATAAATTCTTAGAAGCGTTTACACGAATATTTACGGGAAAAGGATTTACGACCAAAACCGAGGGCGACAACCCCGGTAAGAATAAAAGCGAACGCGATATTATAATCGACGGGTACAAAATTCAAGCCAAGAAAAACCTTAATGCTTGCGAAAAACGGAAGGAAAAATACCCGGGTTACGCTCCGAATAATTGGGTATTAAAAAAACTGACACCGAGCGGTGAGGTCAGCGAAATTACAAAAGGCGTAATTTCATACTCTCTTACCGATAACGGCGAAATCGTATACACAAACGGCAAGTCGGTAATCTTAATAGATACGGATGGCAAAAAACAAAAGCTTGCAGACGCCACCTTAGCGTTACGTATTTGCGCCGAGAAACACACCGAACCGGAACCCGAACAATCAAATCCGTTTGATTTATAACAAAAAAGGCTGTCTAAACGACAGCCTTTTTTGTTATGCTTTGCCGTTGCTTCCGAACAGCATTATCTTTTTCTTTACCGCCTCTTTAATTGACGCAACCTTGAGATTGCGAATGTTGAGATAATCCAATCCCCTATCGCCGCCCTCTTTCATTGCTTTTTCTCCCGCCAGGCACAAATCGGTGAAAATATTTACTTTTGCAATACCCGAGGCAATAGTGTTCTTAAAATCGTCGTCGCTCAGTCCGCTACCGCCGTGAAGAACAAGCGGTACATCGACCTTTGAACGGATTTGTTTAAGCCTGTCGATATTGAGCTGCGGCTTGGTTTTATAAACGCCGTGCGCCGAGCCTATCGCTACAGCCAAAGCATCAACGCCCGTCGCGGAATAATACT
>CAZBTB010000037.1:0-9409 GCA_964494605.1 uncultured Lachnospiraceae bacterium | reverse complement strand
ATAGCTCAGTTGGTTAGAGCGCATGCTTCACATGCATGAGGTCATAGGTTCGAGCCCTATTACCTCCACCACAAACTTTCTTGTTTAATAAGTCAATATTTCGGAGGTATAGCTCAGTTGGTTAGAGCGTTTGCTTGACATGCAAGAGGCCATAGGTTCGAGCCCTATTATCTCCACCAAATTAAAACCCATCGATTAAATTTCGGTGGGTTTTAAGTTTTCTATTACGGAATATATACTGTTCTAATATAATTAAAACATTAAAACGCATTTTGATTTATATGGACAACTTTTTTGTCCATATAATACTCCGAGATATAAACATACTCCATATCCGAATCAAATAAAGTAAACTACACGATCATAGTGGCAATAATGTAAAATCTTTCATTTAATAGGTAATATTATTGAAATTGAAAGTATTTTACGCTATAATTATAAAAAATAGATAAAGGTAATTTTTTATGTTGATGAAAAAACCTTCAAAAAAAGATATTCGGACTTGGCAAAATATTTACGAAAAATATAAAGATACGCTTGTTCCTAACAAAAAAACGGGACCGGAAATTGTTGAATTTTTAAAAGCTAATTATTCTGTCACCGAAATCGCAAGTGACGATTACGGAAAAATTGTTGCAGATAATATACTGCTTAATGAATTTTCAAAGAATAAGCTAAAAGGCGCCACTCCTTACATACGCCTGTTTAAAGTCGATGACGCAAAATTAATGAATTCTCAAGATAAGGTTTTTGCCGATATGGACATCATCGTAGGCATTGAAATGAACACCTCTTATTTATTTGTTCAAGGAAGTAGCACTCTTTATGATGAACTTTTTGTGTTTACCGGATTGGACGAATACGATTTGAAAAATTATTTTCTCGTTGCACAATATGTCCAACTTAAAAATTACTCGTTTTAGATTACTACTAAATCCTTTTGGCGCATCTGCATATTTTCGGAATTTTTACCGATAATTAAGGTATAAAACGTTTAAGCGTTAATCAGGTAAAGGACATAAATATGCATCGCACGCCAACTCATATAGGAATTATTCCCGACGGCAACAGGCGTTGGGCTATACAAAACGGTTTGAATAAAGAGGACGGGTATGAATACGGATTACTGCCGGGGCTGGAATTGTTACGTGCTGCAAAAAAGCGAAATATAAGCGAAATTACCTATTACGGATTTACGGCGGATAATTGCAAACGCCCGAGGGAACAGGTTAAGGCTTTTGCAAACGCTTGCGCAAAAGCCGCCGAAATGATTGCAAAAGAAGACGTTTCTCTGTTCGTCTTGGGTAATACCAAATCTAATTGCTTCCCCGCCGAGTTACTGCCGTTGACAAAACAAAGAAACGCCGCCGGAAATAAAATGCACGTCAACTTTTTGGTGAATTACAGTTGGGAATGGGATATGAAAAACGACTGGGCTTCGCGCGATATTCCCAGAATCGACCTGGTAATCCGCTGGGGAGGTATGCGGCGTTTGTCAGGTTTTCTGCCCTTACAGACGGTCTACTCCGATATTTACATCGAACCGACCTTGTGGCCGAGCTTTGAGGAGCGTCATCTGGATGCGGCACTCGAGTGGTACTCGCATCAAGACGTAACGCTGGGCGGTTAGTTTGCCCTTCACGGTTAAACAAATTTACAATTTAACCACGCCGAAAAAAAGCGAAAAAACGGTTTCAAACGGTTGACATCGGCTTAAAAACGTGGTATAGTAAAGACACTTAAGAAAAGAAGGAGACTAAAATGTACGTTTTAACGCAAAAACAAAATTGCTGTTTGATGTGCATGTGTGACGGAATTTAACGTTACACAGGTCTTTTACTTTAAGATAATTCAATCAACGAAAACCTGTGTGTCGAGCGCATACAGGTTTTTTTACACCCGTCGGGTTATCCCGTATGCGCAACAGCATACGGGTTTTTCTTTTTCGGAGGCAAGAATGTTTTTTCAAATAAAACGAATGCGGGTTTCATCCCCGCTCAATCAACCGCCAATCAATAAATCGAAAAACAAGGAATCGTAAAATGGAAACGGTTATCGAAATAGAAAATTTACATAAAACCTACAAAACGGGTCAGGGCGAAGTTGCCGCTCTGAATGGCGTAAACCTTAACGTAGAACGCGGCGAAATCGTGGGAGTAATCGGATTCTCGGGTGCGGGAAAATCGACCTTGGTGCGCTGTATAAACGCGCTCGAGCGTCCCGACGGCGGAAGCGTGCGCGTTGCGGGAGAGGACGTATTGAAATTAAACGGGCGCGAGCTGTTGCTTTTAAGGCGCAAGATCGGCATGATATTTCAGAACTTCAATCTTCTCCAACAAAAGACCGTGCTAAAAAACGTGCTCTTCCCTCTCGAAATCGCAGGCGTAAAAAAAGCGGAAGCGACTGAGCGCGCCATGGAGCTACTCAAGGAAGTTAATCTTTCGGACAAGGCGCACGCATACCCCGCTCAGCTTTCGGGCGGACAGAAGCAACGTGTTGCCATTGCCCGCGCGCTTGCCCTGAGACCCGAGGTTTTGCTTTGCGACGAAGCGACGAGCGCGCTCGATCCCGAAACCACGGCGCAGATCATCAGCCTTATAAAAACCGTAAACACAAAATACTCGCTTAGCATCGTCGTGATTTCTCACCAGCTCAACGTCGTAAAAAGTCTGTGCTCGCGCGTAGCGGTCCTGGATAACGGCGTAATTTGCGAGACGGGCGAAACGCAAAGCTTGTTCTTAAGTCCGCAATCTGACGCAGCGAAACGGTTATTCGCTTACGAAGGAGGTAATATATGAATTCGGCTATATGGAGAGAAATCGGCATAGGCGTTTGGGAAACTTTATATTCCTCGGTGCTGTCAACGGTTTTCGCGTTTGTTCTGGGGCTTCCCCTCGGCGTAATCCTTGCGATAACCGACCGCGGCGGATTAAAGCCCAACGCCGTTCTCAACAAGATTATAGGTTTTATAATAAACATACTCAGAAGCGTACCCTTTCTGATCCTGTTCGTTACCGTTATTCCGTTTACGCGAGTTGTCGTAGGCACAAGCATAGGCGCGCTTGCCGCAACCGTACCGCTTACCGTCGCCGCAACGCCCTTTGTCGCAAGACTGGTCGAAACCTCGGTCAAAGAAGTCGACCCGGGCGTAACGGAAGCCGCTCTTGCCTCGGGCGCACCCACCGTAAAGATCATTTATAAGGCGATTTTGCCCGAAACCTTCCCGTCCTTACTCGCAAACGCCGCGATCGCATTCGTGACAGTTATAGGCTACTCGGCAATGGCGGGCTTCTGCGGAGGAGGCGGCTTGGGCGCGATAGCCGTCAACTACGGTTACTACCGCGGAAACAATACCGTAATGCTCGTAACGGTCGTCATCTTAATCGTAATAGTACAGATTTTTCAGGAACTCGGGCTTTGGCTCGCAAAAACGCGCGACAAGCGCAAAAACACAACAACCAAATAATTTAAAACCATAAAGGAGATTAAAATCATGAAAAAGTTAATTAAAATTCTTACTGCCGCACTTCTGTGCATAACGTTATCCGTTGCCGCCCTTTCGTTAACCGCTTGCTCGAACAACGACAAGGTAATCAAAATCGGCGCGTCGCCTACCCCTCACGCCGAAGTCCTCAAAGACGTCGTGGCAGGTTTACTCGAAAAAGAAGGCTACACTCTTGAAGTAACCGAATACGGCGATTACGTTCTTCCCAATACAGCCGTAGAAAACGGCGACCTCGACGCCAACTACTTCCAGCACAACCTGTATCTCGAGGACTTCAACACAACCCGCAACACCCACATAAAAGCAGTAGCTAACGTCCATTACGAGCCTTTCGCAATCTACCGCGGAACTTATACTAGCGGCAATCTGTCCGACCTTCCGAGCGGCTCGAAAGTGCTTGTCCCCAACGACGGAACCAACGAAGCCCGCGCACTGTTTTTATTGCAACAAGCGGGTCTGATAACGCTTAAAGACGACGTCGTTTCGTCCACGGCAACCAAGCTCGACATAGTATCCAACCCCAAAAACCTCGATATCGTCGAACTCGAGGCGGCGCAGGTTCCCCTTTCGCTTCAGGACGGCGCAATCGGCGTAGTCAACGGCAATTACGCACTCGGCAACGGTCTTAAGCTCGAGGACGCAATAATATCGGAGGACGCAACGAGCGACAACGTCACGCAATACGTCAACGTCATTGCCGTAAAAGACGGCAGCGAAAACAGCGCAAAAATTCAGGCGCTCGTAAAAGCCGTTTTAAGCGACGAGGTCAAGGAATACATTCGGGAAAAATACAACGGCGCAGTCGTCACGGTATTTTAATCGGGTAAATAAAAAAAGTCCGCCGAATCTGTCGGCGGGCTTTTTTATTCGGTTAAATATCCACCGTTATATCCTGCGTCTGCCATAGTCTCCGCCGCGCTTTCTATAATCTCGCGGTAGCGCGGAATGTAATTGACGTAGTCGGGATAAAAATACTGCTCGTGAAACATAAGCTCGTAAAACTCTTCTCGTTTGTCGAGTAGCTTTTTTAAATCGCGTACCGCCTCGTGCTCGTCACAGTACGCGTTTAACAAAATGTCCGTCTTTTTGAAAAGGTATCCGCGGTCGTAAAACGAACGGTCGTTTTCGTGTGCTATTAAAAACTCGCGGTCGAAATAATATGCCACAGACGGATTGCCCTCGGCGTTAAGCTTCAGATACCCGTAAAATACCCGATAACCGCAGTCGGTCAGCGCCTTAAACCCTTCTAAAGTCGTAAGTCCGCAGTGAACGGTTATTTCGTCGGTCAACGAGTTTTCTCCCGCGAAACGTACTATCTCGGCGTTTACGGCTTTGCAATCACGATAAACTTCGTCATAACCGCTAGACTTATAGGGCGGCGCGGGAAACTCGGCGCGCGAGTGAAAAGACAGCTTCAGCCAATCGCTGTTTGCGGTAAACTCACCTTTGTACCTATCCGTCATATCCTTAAGACAGAACTTAGGTTTTTCGGGCTCAAAGCCAGTCGACGCGCAGTTCTCGTAAAAAAGGTTAAGACAAAACACCGCGCCCGTTTTTTCATGGACGCCCCTCAAAAATCCCAAAAATTCATTATCGAAAATGCTCTTGTACCCGTGACAACTTAAGTCGCGCAAGAACTCGATACAATCGTCTACCGAAAACCTAAACTTCTTCATTCGATAAATATATCACTCGGGGCGACATAAAGTCAAGCAATTAAACCGAATTTTATAGGTGAGGATTCATCCCTACGCCTTACTTCGTGGCGTTCGCGCTTACGCGACGAAGAATCTCCACCTATTAACCCGTTACATCAAAGGCGCAAACAGCCGCAGAATACACGCAAGCACTCGGTGGAAAAAACTGTTGCGTTTGCGGTTTTTGTCTGTAATGCGCTCCGAATAACCGAAGGTCTTGATAAAATCGTTCTCGACGTCGGTCAGGAACTGTACGTCGTCGGTAACGACGGCGCACTCGAACTGCTGATAAAAACTGCGCAGGTCGATATTGATAGAACCCACCATTGCGACGTTTTCGTTCATGACGATTTTGCTGTGCACAAAGCTGCTCTTCATGCAGTACAGCTTAACTCCGTTGTCTATAAGTCTCTCGGCGTTATTGCGGCTGACTGCGTAAACATACGACTTGTCGGGAATGCCCGGCAAAATAAGCCTTACGTCCACGCCTGCGCGCGCCTTTTCTATCAGTATTCCGCTCAGCGTTTCGTCGGGAATAAAGTAAGGCGACATAATATACAGCTTCTTTTGCGCCGATGCGGAAATAAGCGAATACATGCCCTTGCCGCTGTTTTTGCCGTAGTCCGGTCCGTCTGCAAAGGGTATCAGCATCGACCCGCTGCCAAAATCCTCGGAGACGTGATTGAGAAAGGGCGCGTAGTCCTCGGGGGCTTTGGGCTTTACGATAAATTCCCACTGGCGCAGGAACATCAAAGTAAACGCGTCCGTCGCTCTGCCGTCTACGCGCACGCCCGTGTCCTTCCAATAGCCGTGCATCCGCTTTTCGTTTATGTACTCGTCGGCAAGATTGCTTCCGCCCGTGTACGCGGTCAATCCGTCGATAATTACCATTTTGCGATGGTCGCGGTAATTGAGCGCAACCGAGAACCTCGAAATCATTCTGTTGAACTCAACAAGCTTAATACCCGCGCGGTGCATACGCTTTTTTGCTTTGCGGCTAAACGTGCGGTTACAGCCCATATCGTCATAAATAACGCGGATATCCACACCCGTCTGCGCCTTTCTCTCCAACACGTCCATAAGCCTATTGAACAGCACGCCGTCGGCAATTATGAAGTACTCGATAAAAATAAACTTTTCAGCCTGCTCGAGTCTTTCGAGCACATCGTCGAAAAGCTGCGCGCCCGACGGAAAATATTTAACCTTCGAATCGCTGTACGGAACGAAGCTTCCGCAGGACTTCAGATATTTAGCATAGCCTTCCGCTTCTTCAGAAACGTCCGCTTTGTTCTCGCTACGAAAAACTTCGGTACGCTCGAATATCGCGCCGTACCTCTTTTTCGGCTTACTGAAAAATACTTTTTCATCGCTCAGCCAATACATTATAAATCCGAAGCTGAACCCGAGAATAAGCACAAGAATCCAAACGGCTTTGCTGTTTCCGTTTCTGTCGCCCGATATTACGTAAATACTCGTCATTAGCGACAACACGAAAGCAACCGCTATGTACCACTTGAACAGCGCGAGGAAAAACAACTGCAGACAAAACATAAGCGCTATCTGCAACACAAGCAATAACGCCACGAACAGCGCCTTCAACGCTCCCAATCCGTTGTTTTCGGTATGAATTCTAACGACGCTCGCGTCTTTTGAGCGCGCCTTAACCACGTATCGACGCGAAGTAACCTTAGTCTTTCCCTTCATCTCCGCCTCCGATACTCCTTGCTACTGCGCAGATCCGCTCGATTTCGTTATTCAGCTTAAGCGATCTCGTCTCGAACCTCAACCGCTCTTTAAGCCTCACTTTCTTAAGACCTAAACTCATTATCGTTATAAAACCCGTTCCAACTACCGTCAGCGTTATGCCCGCAATAAGCGTACGCAGAAGCGTATGCATAACTATCATCATGATTCCGCCGACAAGCGCGCCCAAACCCAAAACCAACAATGTAAGCGCAAAAGCCAAAGACCGCGCATACCGCCCCTTTTCCAGCCGCCCGAGCTCGTTGATACTGTTCTCCATTATGACCTGCAAAAGCTGCAGCTCGTCTTTTCCTTCCGTCTTATGTCCGCGCCTGAACTTCAGCCGCACAATGTCGTAAAACCGCCTGTCCTCTTCGCGGGCAATCTGCTCCCACTTAAAGTCGGCGTAATAACCGATAAGCTGCCGCTCCTTTTTCTCTTTAACGGCAACGTTTAAATAATCGTAATTTTTATAATCGGGACTAGTCATATCTATATTTTAGCACAACATAAAAATAAAATCAACCCCGTTATTTTAAAAATTTTTGTAAGAGTTTTATTAAGGCTTTTTAAAAACAAACAAATATTCATGCGCCAATAATAAAAAGTTATGCTTAATACTATTAGTTTTCCAAAACCCCGTAGCCTTACAGTTGTGTTGTTCTTTTATTATGATTTCTTTTAACTTTAACCCTGCCAATTCAAAAATTCTCATCGTTTCAAACGCCAATGGTTGTGCCATACCTTTTTGGCGTGTGTCCCCCATAAGAATTGCACAAAATTTACCTTTTTTCAAAACCCTAAAGCATTCTCCGGCGACTTTACCCATTTCAAACAAAAATTTTTTTATCGACAATAAAGAAAGGTCACCATCAAGATTTTCACTATAGTGAATGATATTGGCATAAGGCGGATGCGTGCAAACTAAATCTATAGAGTTATCCGAAATATCTAATTTACGCGCATCGCCTATTGTTATTATTGTCTTTGCTTTTGTCTCAAAGTCAAATTCGCACTTGTGTTTCGTAATATCAATGGCTACAGGGTTTATATCAAATCCGATAAAATTTCTATTTGTTAATTTTGCTTCTACGGCAGTTGTCCCGCCGCCAACAAATTGATCTAAAACCGTATCGCCCTCTTGAGTATATCGAAGAATTATATTTCTTGGAATATAAGGGGACCAATTCCCGCGATATTTTGCATCATGCGTAGCCCATTTGCCCCGATTTGGAAAACTCCAAACCGTATTCGTTTCAAGTTCAAACCCCTCAGGTTGTAGAAGTCTTTTCGCCATATCATTCAAACAGAGTTCTCATTATACCATTTTCTAAATCCGAAATACAATACATAGACGCTAAAACATCAAAGGTTTCTTCCAAATTATGTCGTGCATTTTTCCATCCGTCACAACCGTCCGTAAACCACACAAACTCAAACCCATCAATTTGCTTAGCCTCTAATGCAAGTGTTTTGTAACTTCTCGCTGTCTCGTTCAGTTTCGAGCCTCCTCCCGAATAAAAATTAGTTTCTATGCCATATACTTTATTTTCTGTTTTTACAACAAAATCAAATCGCTTCTCTGTTTTTCCGGTGTTGGAAATTTTCGATAAATCCAAATCCCACTTTTTTTCAATAGCAGAACGAGACATTTCTTTAAAATAAGTTTGATTCTTGACATAGCCATATTTTTGCAAATATGCCTCAACCAAATCTTCCATTGCATCTCCGGTTCTATTTTTTCGGCCATTTGTATCCATACCCACTTCGACACCCATAACATAGTCAATAAGCGAATGAATTATATGCTTCCTAAGCAAATCGAAAAGCCCTGTTTTCTCCATAAAAAGCGCATATTCTTCTATAGAATAATTTGGACTTTTAAAATTAAAAATATAATTCTCTTTTGCGTCCGTAATCTTAATTTCTTTTTCCCTTTTTGCAATCAAAATAGGAACAACTTTCAATGTCGAAGGATATTTTTCAACAATTCTTTTAAATTCACTTTCAATATTATCTGACCCTATCAATCCATTTAAAATATTTAAGTCATCCTTTATAGATTCCGTATTCCTGTAGACCTTTTCAAAATCGGTATAATATTTCCATGTTGCTATCGAATCTCTAAAAGTTCTAAACCAATCACTAAAATTTCTCTCCATATTGTGGCTCCTATAATTACAAATAAGCAATTCGTTTATTTTTCCGCGGTTTGCCGCTTTACTGTTTATCATACGAGTTGCAGAGACACGTTTAATGCTATATTTACTGTACAGGTCATCAAAAAATGTATCTTCGCTCTTTATATTCTTAGGATCCGAATTGCTTAAAACTATCTTAGCACCTTTTTCATTGATTTCATCTATAAACTTCGCAAGCCTAATTTGTTCGTTATCATCAAAGCCATCGGAATTATACGAATTAAATGCAGACGTCTCAGATATCGGACGATACGGCGGGTCAA
>CAZBTB010000036.1:0-9417 GCA_964494605.1 uncultured Lachnospiraceae bacterium | reverse complement strand
ATAAGTCGGCAATGCTCACGTCCGCGGTAATGAGCGCCGCGTCGTAGTCGCTCAGCCCGAACTCTGACGTATACTTCGCCGTTCTCTCGCTCTTGAGCGCGGGAATGGTTGCGCGTATCTTTTCGACGTCTTCACCCGATAAAACAACGGGCATAAGGTCGGGTTCGGGGAAATAGCGGTAGTCGTGCGCATCCTCTTTGCCGCGCATACTGCTGCCTTCGCCCACCGCGTCGTCCCAGCGCCGCGTCTCCTGAACAACCTTTCCGCCGCTTTCCAGAAGCTCGATTTGGCGCTCTGCCTCATATTTACACGAACGCAACACCGCTCTGAACGAGTTGAGATTTTTGGTTTCGGTACGCGTGCCGAGAGGTTCGCCCGCTTTTGCCACGGAAAGATTTACGTCGCAGCGTAAGCTTCCCTCCTGCATCTTTACGTCGGATACGCCCGTGTACTTTATAATATTTTTAAGCTCTTCCAAAAATGCCACGGTGTCCTCGGGGCTGTGCAGATCGGGCTCGGTGACAATCTCCATAAGCGGAACGCCGCAACGGTTGTAGTCCACGCGCGTCACGCCGCCCTCGTGTATGAGCTTGCCCGCGTCCTCTTCGAGGTGTATGCGGTTTATCCTGACGCTCTTTTTGCTTCCGTCGGCGGCGGTGTATTCAACGCAGCCTTTTTCGCACAGCGGCAGATCGTACTGACTGGTCTGCCAGGCTTTAGGCAGGTCGGGGTAAAAATAGTTCTTTCTGTCCCACTTGGAATATTTCGAAATCGAACAGCCGAGAGCAAGCCCCGCCTTTACGGTGTACTCCACCGCCGTTTTATTAAGCGTGGGCATAACGCCCGGGAAGCCCGAACAAATGGGACAGCAATGCGTATTGGGCTCGCCGCCGAACGTATTGGGACAGTCGCAGAAAATCTTGCTTACGGTCTTAAGCTCGCAGTGGACTTCGAGTCCTATCGTTATTTCGTAATCGCTCATAATTCAATCTCCTGTTCGAGCGCCTCGGCCGCTCCGAATAATTCGCGTTCGCCGTAAGTTCTACCTATAAGCTGCAAGCCTATGGGCAGACCTTTTTTATCCTTGCCGCACGGAACACTGATTGCCGGATTGCCTATAATATTGACGGGCACGGTAAACACGTCGGACAGATAGGTTTCGGTAACGTCTTTGTGCTTCTTTCCTATTTCGAAAGCCGTTGTCGGCGAAGTGGGGCTTACCAATAAATCGCACTCTTTAAACGCCTCGTCGAACTCGGCTTTGATCTTGGTACGAACCTTACTTGCCTTTAGGTAATACGCGTCGTAGTAACCGCTGGACAAAACGTAGTTGCCCATCATTATGCGGCGTTTTACTTCCGCGCCGAAGCCTTGAGTCCGCGAGCGGTAATAGGTGTCGATATAATCGTCGCCCTCCACGCGCACGCCGTACTTGATTCCGTCGAAACGCGCCAGATTGCTGCTCGCCTCCGCGCACGCAAGAACGTAATAGGTCGCAAGCGCGGCATCGAAAGACTTAACGGAAATCTCCTTGATCTTAGCTCCCTTTTTTTCGTAAAGCCTGATTGCGTTTTCCACCGATTCTTTGACCTCGGCGTTAAAGTCGAGCGCGAAAAACTCCTTCGCAACGCCTATGGTCTTACCCTTTACTCCCGCGGTGTAATCGAGATAATTTTCCTGTCTGTTCGCCGACGTGCTGTCCATTTTGTCGTAGCCCGCTATAACGTTAAACAGTTCGGCATTGTCGCGAACGTTGCGCGTGAGCGGTCCGATTTGATCGAGCGAGGACGCAAACGCAATAAGTCCGTAGCGCGACACAGTCGAGTACGTGGGTTTAAGTCCTACTACGCCGCAGAACGATGCTGGCTGACGAATACTTCCGCCCGTGTCGGAACCTAAAGAGCCGTAAGCCTGATACGCCGCTACCGATGACGCCGAACCGCCCGAAGATCCGCCCGGTACGCGCGAAACGTCTACCGCGTTTTTGACCGCGCCGTAAGCCGAGTTTTCATTGCTCGAGCCCATGGCGAACTCGTCCATGTTTGCTTTGCCCACAATCACAGCGCCCGCATCTTTTAGCTTTTTAACAACAGTCGCATCAAAGGGCGGCACGTAATTATCCAAAAACTTAGACGCGCAGGTGGTACGCAGTCCTTTGGTCGAAATATTGTCCTTGACTATAACGGGAACGCCGTTTAAGCTACCCGCTTGTCCCATTTTACGCCTTAAGTCCGCCTGCTCGGCAGCCTTTAACGCTTCTTCTTCGTTCAGTGTCAACAGAGTGTTTAAATCTTTTGTTTTTTCTATCTGTCCGAAAATCGCCTTCGTTACTTCGACGGAGCTAAGCTCCCCCGACGCAATCTTATCTCTGACTTCGGTTAAACTCAGTTTTACTATATCCATATTTGTTATTACCATCTCCTTATAAAAACACGTGTCGGAAAGCGCAGTCGCCGTGTAGACGGACAACTGGCGATTTGCCGTTAGGGCGCTTAAGTTCCCTACGTAACCGACACGGCAATATCGCACGTAGTTCGTATACACGGATGAATCCGCTTTTCGACTATTCTATTACGCGAGGCACTATATACGCGCTCCCGTCGCTGTCGGGCGCGTTTTTAAGTAGTTCGTCTCGGTTCATCGGCTCGCCTGCTTTGTCCTCACGTAACACGTTGGTAAAAGGCAGAATGTGCGCGGTGGGCGGAACGTCGGACACGTCCACAGCGTCGAGCTGAGAAAACCTATTTAAAATGCTGTCCATTTCCTCGCCCATAAGACTAAGCTCGTCCTCGTTGAACCTTAGCCTACTGAGCGTGGCTATATGCAAAACTTCTTCGCGGCTGATTTTCATAAAGTAACTCCTTAAAGTTAATAATTACCTAAGATACATTATACCGATTTACCTTACTAAAGTCAAGACAATAGAGCGACTTGGGTTGACAAATCGAAAATGCCGTGCTATCATTATATATAAAGGAGAGCGAATCATGCATCCGTTTCTGTTTAACGGTAAAATTTCATCCTACTCGGTAATGATGGTAATTGGCATACTTGCGGCGGTTATTCTTTACCGCATACTGTCCGATGTAAAGAAAACCCCGAGTAAAGTCTACGACTACTACTCGACCGCCGCAGTTGTATCCATAGCGGTCGGACTGTTTTCGGCGTTCTTCTTTCAATCGGTTTATCATTGGATCAGAGACGGCGTATTCGAGGTTTCGGGACTAACCTTTATGGGCGGACTAATCGGCGGCGCGGCTACGTTTATACTTTTTGCCGTATTTTCGCGCACGCCCGAAATACGCCGCGCGTTCTTCGTAGAAGCCGAAAAAGCCGCGCCGTGCATTGCAATAGCTCACTGTTTCGGTCGGATCGGTTGTTTTTTGGCAGGCTGCTGTTACGGAATACGCAGCGAAGAATACGGCGTACAATTCGTGGGAGTTTCGGGAAAACGTCTGCCCACGCAACTTTACGAGGCAGGATTTTTACTGATTCTTTTCGGCGTTCTGCTGTTTTTTACACTCTACAAAAAGCCGCGCGGATTTAACCTTATCACCTACTGCTTTGCCTACGCGATTTTCCGCTTTATTATAGAATACTTCCGCGCCGACGAACGTTGGACACTAAACGGCTCGCCGCTCTCGCCCTCGCAATTCCAATCGATAGTGCTTTTCCTGTGCGGTGTAGGACTTACAGTGTTCCGCTGTCTGAAACCCGATTACTATAAAGATTTAGACCCGCTGTTACTCTCAGACAGTCTTATCACAAAGTGCGTGCCGGGGATACCGATAATCAACGTTTATTCCAAAGGCGACTACCCTGCGGACGCTCTGTCCAACTTCTATCCGCACGCGTTTACGCTCGACGGCGTGGAATGCGCGTCCATGGAAGGCTTTTTGCAATCGTTAAAAACAGCCGATCCCGAAAAACAAAAAGCCGTCTGCGCTTTGAGCGGCACGGACGCCAAAAAATCGGGTAAGTATAAATTCATTTGGAAAATAACAGGCTCGGTGACATGGCAAGGCAAAAAAATCAAGCGCAACAGTCCCGAGTTCCAGGAGCTTATTTCGCGCGCCTACGACGAGCTATATAAAAACGAGCACTTTGCCGCCGCTTTATCGGCGACTAACGGCGCACAACTCGTTCATGCGTTGGGCGAAACCGACCCAAAACGCACAATCTTAACCGAAAAAGAGTTTATCGGAAACCTGAACCGCCTGCGTGGTTCCGACACACAAACCGAATAGCTTTACTCGGTTTTAGTCGTATAAATATGCTTAATATACTTGCTTTCCCAAACTGGATCGCGCTTATCGGAGTTATCGGAAATTTCGCAATCGAAAAACAAATCGGTTGCGATTTCTTTTATAATTCCGCCCATTTCGAGTTTTTCGATAAACTTATCTGGAATGCCTTTTAACCCCAGCTTTGCGCCTAAAATATTGCCCGTGACCGCTCCCGTAGAATCGCTGTCTCCGCCGTGATTGACGGAAGCAACAAGCGCCTTTTCGAAATCGTTTCCGTATTTCAGCGCGCAGTAAACGGCAATCGCAAGCGTTTCCTCGGCGACCGCGCCCTTCCCGAGCAAAGATATTGCCTCGACGTCTGAAATGTTTCGGTGCGACAATTCCACCGCCCTATTCATAATGTCCGTAAACTCGCCGATATGCTCCGCATCCGAAAACATATTTTCCGCTGCCGCTATGCTGTCCGTGACTATGTCCTCGAGACTTAAATCAACGTCCTCGTTTGCCGCGAGCGAAATTATATGAGTAAGCGCCGCAGCCGGAATATAACCAAGCTCATGCCCGTGAGTGAGCGCCGCCGCTTCCGCTCCCAGAATATCGACGTCTTTCTGATCGACGTCTCTTCCGATAAAATACAGCCCGATAGGAGCTACTCGCATTACTCCGCCGCAACCCTTGCTGTCGTTGATCGGATAGCGGATACTGCCCGCCCTGCCGCTCATAAGCGCGTCCAAGCACGTGATTCCCGGCGCTCGCATGGCATAAATTTCGGGAATATCGAGCAGCCAGCTGCAATCGTTTTTCTCCACATAATAGCCCTGACTTTTCAGCCAATCCAGATAACAGCGATAGATATATTCGCGGTAAGACATCTGAATACCGCGCGTTTTTCCGAGCGTCGTTCCGTAAAGTAAAGCGTTAGCCGTAAACAGCGTCATCTGCGTGTCATCCGAAATTTGCGCAATTCCGTCACTGAGCGAATATTCGGTTATTCCGTTTTCGCCGAACTCGTCGAGAATGTTTTTATAATTATAAAACTCCACTGGATAGCCGAGAGCGTCGCCCGCAGCTCCGCCCAAAATGCAACCCAAGAATCTATCCAAGCTCCTGCCTTTCACGCTTTACCTCGCCGCGACAACCGTGCAAGGAACTTTACCTGCCACAATGTCCGCCATATCGAACCTCGAGCTCGCTATAATGACTTTGGTGCCGTTTTCGATACAAGGCTTTATGTACTCGAGCTTAGCGCCTGCACCGTTAGCGCCCACGCGCGACGCGCCCACACAGCTCTTTTTAACCTCGTCGATGTGCGCAATAACCTCGTCCGCGTCCTTACCGCCTATTTCGCGTATGAGCGTCTCGGGACGGTTTAAGTCCTCGTAAATCCCATCGAGATTGGTTAAAATGACCAGCAGCCTCGACTTAACAAGACACGCTACCTGCGCCGCCGTCTCGTCGTTGTCCACAAGCTCCACAACGTGCTTGTTCTCGCGGTGCAGTCTCTCTATCTCCCACTTGCGGTTTTCTTCACTACTCACACAGTCGTTATAATTTATAATGGGAATCGCGTTCTGAGCCGCACATCTGAGTAGCAGATTTTTAATATGTTCGCGCTTGACTTCGTCATTAAAATGATTATGCTCGACCAGCACTTGCCTTACCGAATAACGGCTGTCGATAAAGTTGCGGTACGTCTCCATAAGTATTGTCTGACCTTGCGCCGCATAGTCCGCCTTAACGTCGTCCAATGACCCGTCAAGCTCCACGCCCGTACGCCGCATATAATCAAGCCGCCCGATAACCGTCGCGCCCGAACTGACCCAAATCATTCCGGGACGCAGAAAGCGCGAAATCCTGACAAACTTGTTATAGTCCAGCTCGCCGTGCTCGTTGTCCACCAACGCCATAGACCCGATTTTTCCTACCAATTCAACGTCGAAATTCATAATAACCTCGCTTTGTTTGGTCGATTATATCATTTTTTCGGGCTTTAGTCAATTAAACTGCCCGTTTTATTTATTTTTGTTAATTATAAAGCGGAGATTCCTCGTCACTTCGCTATCGCTCCGTTCGCTCGGAATGACAAACGGCAGCCCATACACTGTAATGTCATTCCAAACGCATAGCGGATATCCACCTATTAAAAACAGTCCCCGACTTGCTGTCGGTGACTGTTTTCTATTTCAACGTCGGAACTCCGTTTACATACTCCCACTCGTCGCCCCAATGAACCCCGCTTCCGAAACATTCCAATATTCATTCCAACCGTCTGGCTTTTGTTTTGCTTCACAATAAATATCTGTAAGCTTTTCACAATTATGAAAAACAAATTTTCCCATATCTATTACACTTTCCGGAATAACTATTTGTGTTAATTGACTACACTCCTCAAACACTTCATTTTCTATGCTAATCAAGCTTCTCGGCAACAATATACTTTTTAGTTTTTCACAGCCCAAAAATGCTCCTGCCCCCAAAATTGTCACCCCATCGGGTATGAGACTGTTTTTTAGCCCTAATAACAATGTAGTTTCATCTTTTGTAAGCAAACAATTATTTTTAACCGTATAATTCGGATTGTTTTTTTCAACTGTTAATTTTTCAAGTTTGTTGCAACCACTAAAAGCTGCTCCTCCTATATTCGAAACGCTTTCGGGAATTACAACCTCTTTTAATTCATCACAAAAAATAAATGCGCTTATCTTTATTGTTTTGACGCTTTTCGGTAATTTGACACTTGATAAATTCTTACAATAAGCAAAAGCTCTTTCTCCGATAATTTCAATATTTTTACCAAAAATTATATTTTTTACGCTACCACAATCACCAAACGCAAGTTCTCCTATCTCGGTTACTTTATTCGGAATAATTATTTCATTTAAACTTCTACAATCGCCAAAAGTCAATCGTTCTATTTTTCCACACTTTCGGAAATAGTTAATTTTTTCGCGTTTTCGCAAGCTGTAAATGCTGCTTCTCCTATTTCAACGACGCTGCTAACGATGTACAATTTACATCCCAATAAACCGTTTAATTCTGGCTATTCGCAATGTATTGTTTATCAAAAAAGTCCGCAAGCTTTACTATTTCTCCAGATGCTTTAAGAATGCGCGCCATAATTCCAAACTTATCAAACTTCAGCCGTTCAATTTCTATAATAGATGGTTGGTAAGTTTGATTACCTGAACGCGGGACTATCCATTTAACTGCATCCGCTAAAATTTGAAGTTCACCAATTTCATCATACTTTTGACGCAACTGTTCATCGAACTGTTGTAGCGATAATTTGTCCAACAAGTTATAATTGCAGTTTATGATATTATCAATTTGGGCAATATCATTTTTCGCCTCTACTAAATCTTTACAATCTTTAATCAAATCGTATGCTTTTTTAATTCTATCAGGATCAAAATAATACATAATAACACCTCAAGAATAATGTTAAAATACTTTCTTTTCTAATTATAGCTATTGCTTTTCTGCCTTATATTATATTTGATTTTTAACCAATAGTCAAGACTAATGCAACCACAAGACCGATCCTATTCAACAAGTCTAAATCCTTTTCGGAACGCACTCGGTAAAGTTTCGGCATTTAATTCGCCGTCTTTAATAGATAACACTTCCACTCCGTGCCCTGTAAGAAAGTTTATTTCGTGCGTTATCTCTATCGGAGAATTACCAAGCACTTCAAGTTCGGATACAAGCAAAACATCAAATTCATGGTACTTTACCTGCAATCTGAAATTGTTGTATGTGAGTGCATCCATTTTCCCGCTTTCCAATACTATCCGTATTGTCGACAACCCATTTGCTTTTGCATATACGCTCAATGCTTCGCTTTGGCTTTGCAATTCTGCACGATCCCCTGCTACCGAACGGCAATACAATATTGCCTTCTTCGCTGTCTCTCTGCTTACCACTTGATTGTTCATATACCCTGTCCTCCTGTAAAAAATAAAAAAGAGTTTGACTGCTTTTGCAAATCAAACCCTCTCTGTTACCCAACGGATTAAATGATTTTCTATTCAACTGTGCTTATTATAGCATTTTTATCTTTGATTGTAAAATCTTTTTAGGTATCTTTCAAAACAAAGGCGGGTATCCCGCTTCTGTCGTTTTTGGAGTAGACGAAAACCGTCTCTGACGGCAAATCGCGCCTACTCCTTATCCTGCTCACCTTTTTAATTAAATCTTCGAAAAATTAATTCGTCCATAATTTAATATTTACTAATGAAGGATCTCCTCCAAACTAAAATGAATCAAGCACTTCTATCAACTTATTGCATAAAATTTCAAATCCAACATAGCCGATTTCATCACAATGATCTGCAACATAGTCTTTCACGCTGTATTTAAAATCACTTTTTGCCTTTGCCCCTTTGCAAACACTATAACGCCGATCCCTTTCTTTTTCATATCCTGACAAATCAAAGTAATCTTCAATCATAAATTCCGCATTTTTATCTTCGGTTGGCTTCGGCAATAATAGGGCTCTTGTAAAATCATTAATCTCATAAATTTTATCAGTATAATTATCTCCCTTTCGTCCAACAAGCTCACTAAACTTTTTTCTCCCGCTACCGTCAGCATCAAATAATGCAATTATTTTTCTGTTTACAATACCCGCTTCAATTATATTCTCAATGTAATCAGCACAATTACCCGTACCACCAAAGGGCAAAACAAATAAGTTTAGCTTTTTATATTTTTCATCTCTACTTTGAAAATATTTTATAGCATTCTTAATATATCTTGTATCGCCTTTCCCCTCCACAAGCAATAAATCGCATTGACTCTCAAATAGAATACACTGTGCTTCCGCACACCAAATCCCATTTGTCAACCGATTTACTGCCTGTTTTTTATCTTCCGATAAAATTTCTATCGCCTCTTCTTTGTTAACCAACACCCTTAACTGCTCATTATGAAACATATTTGTAAGTGTTGGCGAATGAGTAGTTAATACAGTACATATTCCAATGTCCGCATACTTATTTACTAATTCATAAATCAAGTGCTTTTTCCCTTCGTGAACATAGGTATCAGGTTCATCCAATAGAACTAAAGTTTCATTATCTACAAGCAGTTCATATATAGCAGTTAATGTAATAAGTTTCTTTTCCCCTTCACTTAGTTCCGTCAAACAATAACTATCTACAAAATGAAT
>CAZBTB010000035.1:0-9427 GCA_964494605.1 uncultured Lachnospiraceae bacterium | reverse complement strand
ATGATGTCGACAAGGTAGATAATGAGGTCGATGATTACGTAAGACAAGATACCGAAACCGATACCGTCGGTAATCGAGTAAGCAAGGGGCATCATAGCAATCGTCAGGAAAGCGGGAACTGCATTCTTAACACCGTCTATATTGATGTTTTTGATACCCTTGAGCATTAAGCAGCCGACGTAAAGAAGAGCCGAAGCTGCAGCAGCGCCCGGAATGGACGCAAACACGGGAAGCAGGAATATCGAAAGCAGGAACATGATTGCGGTGGTAAGAGCGGTAAGACCCGTTCTGCCGCCTGCGGCAACACCCGAGCCGGACTCGACGAAGGTGGTGACGGTGGAAGTACCGAGCATTGCGCCCGTGCAGGTAGCAATGGAGTCGGAAAGCATAATTCCGTTATAGTGGTGGGGTTTGCCCTTCTCGTCGGCAAGACCTGCGGGAACGCAGCAGCCTACGACCGTACCCATGGTATCGAACATATCAATCATGCAGAATGCGATTACCGTCATAATGCAAGGCATAATGGCTTTAGCGCCAGCCTCCCACTTAAAGCCTTCGGTAAATGCGGCGAAGAATAAACCGCCCTCTTCGGGCTTAAAGCTGAAGAACTTTTGGAAATACTCCCAGAACTTCCAACTCATACCGGACCACTGGGTGACGCCGAAGGGAATACCTACGAGCGTTGCGATAATAACGCCGATAATGACCGAGCCTTTAACCTTGAAATGCTCAAGTACAGCAATGGCGATAAGACCGACTAAGCATACGACTGCGCTGCCTGCGGCGTAACCGGTTATGCTGTAAACGTTGAAAGTAACAAGGTCGACAAGCGTACCCGTAATAACCAAGCACTCACCCTCTCCCAAGAGGTTGGGAACGTGTACGAGAGGCGCTACGATAAGACCTGCGTTTTGCATACCGATAAAGGCGATAAACAAGCCGATACCGACGGCGATAGAGCCTTTGACGCAATCGGGGATTCCGTCGAATACCATTTCGCGAATGGAAACACCCTTAATCTTAATCACGGACAGGAGCAGGAACACTATGCCCGAAATAAGGACAAGCAGCATTACGTTACCGAACGAGCATGCAAATCCGAGCGAGCCGCCGAGTATTGCGCCTACCTGATAGTTAAGACCCATGCCCGACGCTTGAGCCAAAGGCATTCTGGCGACGAACGCCATTAAAAGAGTACCGATAAGTGCACCGATAGCCGTAGCCAGGAACACGCTCGACCATAACGTTGTCTGCGTTACCGGATCTACGCTGGACAGAATTGCGTCCGGGTTTACAACCAGTATGTAAGCCATGGCAAGGAAGGTAACGATACCCGCGACTATCTCCGTCGCGAACGAGCTCTTCTTCTCGCTGATCCCGAAAAAGCCGTCGAGCTTCTGACCGAACGTCTTCTTCTTTTTGACGCCGTCTGGCGCGCTGCCTTCAGGCTGTCCCCCCCCCGCGACCGATTCCGCGACTTCGGGCTGCGTGGTTTCCGCTACCTCTTCGGTCGGTTCTTCGGCGGGCTGAACGTTGTTCATCTCTTCATCCATAAACCTTCTCCTATTGAATTTTTAGATACATACGAACTGCTTGTCCGACATATCCTAATATTAAGAATATAAATATTTTAACATAATTATCACAAATCTGTCAAATAATACAGGCATAAAATCGACAAAATTTTGCAAATTTCCCAAGTATTGCTTCACAAAGCCCGTCAAATACCCTTAACAAAAGAAAATCGCTTGCTTAAAAATACAAAATACAGTATAATAATATTTAAGAAAAACGTACGGGGAAGAGAAAACTGTGAAAATTGCTAAAATTTCCAGCAAAGGCGGAAGATCTTTCAATCAGGATTACGCAGATTACGCAGTAGCGGAAAAATACGTCTGCATTGCAGTCGCCGACGGCTTGGGAGCATACTCGGGCAGCGAGGTTGCGTCCGAAACGGCGGTGCGCGCTGCACTGAATTGGTTCAGGAAGGCTGTCAAAAAGGGCGACGACCTGTTTACGGGAGCCGCAATGAACAAGCTGTTTAAGTGTGCGCACGCGTCCGTACTCAAAGTAAAGGGACACGCTCCGGAGCTACGCGGCAGCTGTACTACTCTTTCCGTGGCGATTGCCGACAACAATAACCTGATTGCCGCGCACGAAGGCGACACGCGTATTTACTTTTTCAACAACAATTCGGTTGAGTTTTACTCCAAAGACCACTCGTTGGCGCGTCTTGCCGCGGACAAGGGCGAAATAGCCTACTCGGATATCCGCACTCACCGCGACCAGAATAAGCTACTTAGGGTAATCGGCGCGGACTATTTCACTCAACCCGATTATAAGATACGAAGGAATCACACCGCCCTGGACTCGGTAATTATCTGCACAGACGGATTTTGGGAATACGTGTACGAAAACGAAATGGAAGAAGAGCTGAAGTCCACGGGCAGCGCGTCGGAAGCTCTGAAAAACTTAGAGAACCGATTAAATTCGAGAGTTTCGGAAGGCAACGACAACTACACCGCGTTTTTACTGCGCTTTTCGGGCAACCTGATAGGCGCACACGGCGACAGCGGTTACGACGGAAACGAGGACTATTTTACCGAACCCGAGGACGACGGATCGACAGGTGCGATTGCTCCCGAAGGCGCGTCCTATCAGGACAAATAACTGTAATTAAATGCCGAAAATTCGTAACAACCGAAATATATGTCTTTACTGCTTCGGAGACCTTAACGAAGATAGGGTCTGTGTTTCGTGCGGAAAAAAAGCGGACGACAAAGCCAATCTCCCCCACCACCTGAAAAAACGCTCGCTTCTGCAAAAGCGTTATCTTATCGACCACGCTATCGGCGAAGGCGGTTTCGGAATAACTTACTTAGCGTGGGACGTAACGGTCGGGCGCAAGGTCGCGATCAAGGAATATTACCCCAGCGGCTATGTTTCCCGCGACCCCAGAAGCAATCAGATCGTCATTAACTCCAAGCAGAACCACGCCGCCTCCAACCGCGGATTGAAACGGTTTATCGACGAGGCGAAAAACTTAACCACCATAAAAAACCTCAGCGGAATAGTCAACGTATTCGACTTTTTCTCGGCAAACGCCACGGCATATATCGTCATGGAGTTTTTGGACGGGATTTCGTTAAAGCGCTACGTTAAGCGCAAAGGAAAGTTGGACGTAACCACCACGCTGACCATCTTAAAGCCCGTTATACTCTCGCTTGCCGAGGTTCACTCGACGGGACTTATTCACCGCGACATTTCACCCGATAACATTCTAATAACTAAAACCAACGAGGTCAAGCTCATCGACTTCGGCGCGAGCAAGGCCGCCAACCCCGGCGGACAGTCGGTGTCCATTGTGTTAAAGCAGGGTTTTGCGCCCGAGGAGCAATACAGACTTCACGGGGAGCAAGGACCTTGGACGGATATTTACGCTCTCGGCGTTACGATTTACTACTGTATAACGGGACAGCTTCCGCCCGAGAGTATTCAGAGAATGTACGACGACAATATCATACCGCCCTCAAAGCTCGGTGCGGACATCGAACCTAATTGCGAGCGCGCGCTCATGAAAGCTATTGCCGTTTTCGCCAAGGACAGATACCGCTCTATCGAGGACTTTGCCCGCGACGTCTACCGCCCTATCGAAAAAACTCCCGAGCAGCCTGCACAAGAGCCTGTTCGCGAGACCATTACGACCGCACACGGTATTACGCTCCGCGTCGAAGAGGACGGTCAGCTCATGATCGACCCCGACCGCTCTGCACAAATACCCGAAGAACCGATCAAAAAAGAACCCGAAAAGCCAAACGTCGAGCAATCGGCCGAAAAGCCGTCCGACGAAAAGCCTGTCGCGCCATCCGAAGAGATTGTGCCCGTAATACACGAAAAATCGCGTTACCGCCGCCGTTCGCCCAAAGTCAACCGCAGAATAACTCCCGACATATTCAGACAGATCCTAAGCGGAAAAGCAAGCGAACAAATAGAAATCATAAGCATGAGCACCGAAATCATAAAAGCGCAGGAAGACATGACCGACCCCGACAACCACGAGCGCACCAGATTCGAAATGACGGGCATGACGGGCAATTACGACTCGTCGGTCATCATGATTCCCACGCCGTCGAAAAGCGACGAAATCGCAAAGCGCCCGGACGACGGCAAGGACTTGTTACCCTTGGTTTCCGCGTACAAGCCCCGCACCCTGAACTCGGAAAGAAAGTACGACGACTTTGCGCAAAAGCTCAAACAGAAATTCAATATTTAAAAAGCATAAGAGCTTCCCTTTTTTGCGGGAAGCTCTTATTTATTTTACGCTTGAATATCTATCGTCTTGTCGCTTTCGTTTTTCGGTTCGGTTATCGGCGCGTTCTTTTTCGCCGCATAAGCCTCGAGCTGTTTTTTGACGCTCTCGTAGGTCGCTATGCCGAGCGCACCGTACATAACCGCATCCGAAACCAACAACCCGAAGTCGACAGCCCCTATCTTAAAACCGCAGACGCACAGCTCCGTCAAAAAGTCTATGACGAACGCCACCGCTACGGGCAGAAAAGTCACGTTTTTCGTAACGACCGACTTATCCAGTCCGCACATTTCGGTCAACCGCTCCGCCCGCTTTACGATGGGTTTTTTGATTAGGTTTACGATAGCAACGGTGGCGAGCACCGTCATCGCCGCCCTGAACCCGTAGGTTCCGAATAAGCTCCTTATAGAATTGATTATGTTTTCCATCATGTTATCCTTATTTATTTTTGAGATTCCTTGTCGCGTAACCGCTCCGTCGGAATGACAGAGAAAGCCCCTATACTGTAATGTCATTTCAAACGAAGTGAGAAATCTCCACCTATTAAACTTATAAAGTTGAGATTCCTCGTCGCGTAACCGCTCCGTCGGAATGACTGAGAAAGTCCATATACTGTAATGTCATTTCAAACGAAGTGAGAAATCTCCACCGATTTATCTTGCGAATTCGTCGTACAGCTTATAAAAGTACGCGCTCGACAAATACCTGCTGTAGAGGCTGTTGTTCTTAAGCTCGTACTGAGCCTCCGCCGCGCTCATAGTCAAAAGTCGGTCTCTTAAAATGTCGTAAATCTGTTGGTAAATTTTGTCCTGTGCCGCCGCATCGGGTTTGTTTATAAGACTCCTTTCGCTCTTAGCCTGCTCGAGAGCCGCGGTATAAAGACTCGATTCCGCCTTCTGCCTGTCGAGCTGCTCTTTGTTCTCCTTCTCGGTGAGCGAGTTATTGTACTTGACTGCCTCGGCGGCGTTTTCGTCGCGCTTGGACTTAAGCTTGTTTATCTCCTCCGTCAGCTTTGCGGTATAGGCTATGTTAAACTCGTCCATAGCCTTTTGCCGTTTGACCTCGAGGCTTGACAGCTTTTCGTCTATTTCGCCGTTAGCCGCCTCGTAAGCCGCCGCTGCTTCGGCAGTCTTACCCGCCCTGTCCGTCTCGAGTGCGGAAACGTTGTTTGCCGCTATGCTCGAGCGCGCAAGTCCGCGTTTTAATGCGTCGGCGTTGGCCGCTTCAACAGCGCTGTCGTAAGCGTCTTTCAAGCTTTTGAGCGTTTTTTCATATGCTTCCGAATTGCTCTTTTTGTCGCCGGAATACTTTTCGATAAGCGCGGCAATCTCGTTTTCGACCGAGTTTTTACCCGCTTGTTCGTAAGATGCGAGCGACGATTTTGCGGCGTTTTCGATTTCCTCGTCCGACTGCGGCGTATAGTTAATCCTGTCGTAGGTTTTGCCCGCCTCCACAGTCGGCTTTTCGGGTAATGCGCCGCTCTCGTTGATTTTATTGATCTTGTCCAGAGTCTCGCGCTCGTCGGGGGTCTCCCCTGTCGATTTTCGCATCAGATTGCGTAAATATGTTACAATATCCATAGTTATTCTCCTTTAATTCACAGTGTCGGCGCATTCTCACGCTGCGCCTGACGTTTGCCCTTAATCTACGGTAGTCAATCGCGCACATAACCGAACTCCCCGTTTTTGTTAAGTCTGCCTTTGTCCAGTCTGAAGCATTCGTCTCCGTAGCCCACCACTGCGCCCGACCCGTAAGCGACCTGCTTGACACTCGCCGGAATACGCTTCTCTATAAGCGCGTCGCCCGTGTCCAAAATAAAAATTCTGTCGCCGTTACCAAGCCGTCTTGCGCTGCTGACCCGCCCTCGTCCCAATGTTATCACACCATTCAAAAATCTCATATCTTATTCTCCCAAACTCAGTACTACCGTTGCTTTTACTCTGTTGTTTCCCGCCTTCGGGTCGTCGACGACAACGGTATCGAAAGTCACGTACAACGCGTCGCCGAGGTACGGACAAACCAAGATTTCTCCCGCCTCGATCGGATAATACGTCTTTACCTCTCCGCCCTCATATAACGCCGCTATGTATCTGCCGAGCATTACGATCTGTTTTGGACGCGTCATGGTAAAATCAACGTTCATTTCAAGGCTCTCGAGGTTCGCCCCTCGCGAGCAAACCACGCTGTTAAGATTGTCGCCGTCGAACAAAAATACGTATTTACCGATAACCACGGGCAAGTAATTTTCGGGCACTTCGTAAGCTTTCAGCACCGCGACGTCGCAGACCGCGAACTCGCCGCTGTTAAGCCTGATGTACACATACCGTCCGTACTTATCCAAAACCGACAGCGTCTTATTGCTGTAAAACGTGCGCAGCTGCCGCTGAATCTTATCGTTGGTGCCGAACACTCCCACCGAATTATACAGTCTTGTCGAAACCGCCCAATAGTCTATAAGCCTGTCGTCGTGCTTGTCTAGCATAAAGTCGTCGGGGATTCCCAAAATACTCTCGCGCACGCTCACCGTGCCGTCTGCCGCCACTTCCAAAAGATGAAAGTCGTTGCCGTCGATGAGAGCCACCAGCCTGGTGTGCCCTGCTGCGACCGCCACGATTTTACTTACTGCGGTATAGCCTTCGATTTCTTGCTCGGTCACACTCGTCCCGTCGTACAGAAACGCCTTGAGCTTTTGACCTGATGCCGCGAACACGCTTCCGTCCGAAGTCATGTCCGCACAGCCGCCGCCGTGCGGCGCTTTGTACGCCTCTTCGATTGCGCCTTTTTTGTACGAGTAAACGGTTAGCTCTTTGTCGCACACGACTCCCAGGTAAGCGCCCGACGGCTCGCCCATAAGCCGCGCGTTTTTGGGTAGCTTCTGCGGAATGACGCTCGGGCAATCTGCGGTAATGGAATGGGCGAACGGTTCGATATAATAGTGCGCCACGTTTTCGCCGTTTCTCATGACGTTGAAAATTCCCATGACCTGCCCGACGTTTTCAATAGACGAATCGGCACGCGTTTTTACGTTGTTAGCCCTCACGCTCGCACCCGTTGCCATGTATCCGCGCATAACGGGCACACCGTCCATAGTCAGAAGTATCTCATAGGGCGAAACGTCAAACGTCGCTTCGAACTTTATTTGTCCCGCCGTAATGATTACTTCCGTTTCCGCACTCTCTTCGATAAAGCCCGTGCCGCGCGGCATGGGTAAGGTCGGGTGGAAGTTTTCCCCTGCCGCAAGCTTAAACTCATGCCCGGACATAGGTTCCATGCCCAGCAGAATTTCGGCAAATCCGTTTTTTCCCGCGACAAACGCAAGCTTATCCGAATCGAGCTCAAGCCTGAGCTCTGCGCGGATTACCAAGTCCTCGCCGCTTATCTTTGTTACTTCGGGAAACCGGGCGCGGTTAATAAGATTTACGCCTTGAGCGTCCGAGCATAAACCGACCTCGGATACCGCCGAGCCTGCGGGCAGATCGTCGTCCGACAATGCGGCTGTATACACGGCAAAAAGTCCGCCGCGACCTGGATCGCTGTTGCAGTCGGTAAGCACTGCTTTTACAACCGCGAGCATACCTAAGTCGCTACCCACCGCTATATACTGCGCGTACGCACTGTCCGCATTAAAGGCGTCGCCCGTCAAATAAAGCTCGTTATGCGCCGAAACAAGCGTACTTCCGGACTTAACCGTAATTCTGTCGGTAACCTTAAATTGACCGACGGGCTTGATTTGCGTTTTTAATTTCCCCATAAACATCTCCTAGTTCACACCCTCGAGAAAAATATCGGCAGACACGTTTACCGTATCCGCGCCGCCGTGCTCGACCGCCGCACACTTAAGATAGCTCCTGCCGTCGGCATACACAATAAGCTCGGGACGCTCGGCGGACTTGACAAAACCTATTCTCTCAGCTGCGCCCGTCACGTCCACTAAAGAAGGTTCGCTCGTTCCGCCGTTCGCATCGACGTATCTGACCGTAATTTTACCTTGGCTCAGCTCGGCGAGCACGAACCCCGCGCCGTAAGCCGAAACCGCCACGCGCTCCGCGCCGCTATCTACGAACCTGCCGAAAAGCACGTTAAGCTCGCCGTCGGTCATCGCTATAAACACGTTTGCGGCAGTGTCGACGTACGCTATACAAAACCCGTCTTTGCCTGCGGCAACGTCCGCATGTCTGCCCGTCCCGATATACTTGGGATTCTCGAGCTTAAAGTCGTCCTCGGTAAACAGGTAAGCGTTGACGTAATCGTCGCTGCTCGTAACGAGCGCCCACTTATCCTTAAAGATATCCACCGCAGAATCGCCGCCCCGCCCCGAAATCTCCGCGTCCGCACCCGAAATAAGCAGCTGACAGCATAACAGCGTACAGTCCGCGCCGCTCGACAGCGAAACCGCCGCAACTCCAGACACGTATACCGCGCACATGATAAAAAGCTCGGTTTTTTCGCCCGTACTTAAACCGAACGTGCTTTTTCCTGCCGCAAGTCCGTTTATAAGCACTGCGATTTCGCCGTTCGTTATATCCGAGTCCGCGCACACCGTCATGCGCATGAACAGCGTGACCGAACCGTCGGCGCGAATGTCCGACACCGAATATTCGCCGCTCTTAAAGTCGAAAACGGGACTTACGGTATATTCGGTACACACACTGCGCTCGGTAGCCTTTAGCGAATTATTCAGGCGGTTTTCAAGCTCATCCGCCTTTAAATAAGCGAGTTTTCCGTAATCCATAATCAGCCGCTCCCTTTAACGATAACCAGCCTCGGGCGCGAAACGGCGGCGTCTTTTGCATCCGTTTCGATATCGAAACCGATCCTCCTACCCGAAAACGCCACGCGCTTGCGCTGTAATTCACAACTGCCGTTGAACCTCAGCGTCAACCGTTTCGTATCGGAAATAAGCGTGAGCGTGCAAGGATACTCGGTACACAGACTGACCTCGCGCACAAACTTGCGTTTGTCGTCGCCCATGTCCGTTTTGGGCACGCGCCACTTTTTCTTAAGCGGCGTGCCGTAGTAAGCCCCGCACTTAACGAGCCTACCCGCGCGTCCGTCCTTCGTTATCGCGATAACCGAACCGTCCTCGGCTTTGCCGAATCCCGTAATGTCCATTCCTAT
>CAZBTB010000034.1:0-9571 GCA_964494605.1 uncultured Lachnospiraceae bacterium | reverse complement strand
ACGTTATGCTCGAACACCTTGACGAGGCTTCCGTCCTCGAACAGGAAGTTGCCGTTTTCGTCGAACGTAACCTCTGCATAATACTTACCCGCGGTGGTGGGAACAGTCGCGGCAAACGGACCGTTTTGATTCGTGCCGTACTTAACGGTGTAACCCCTGTACCGATCGGTGCCGAGTACGGGCTTATACGAAGCCTGATTCTCTACACCGCCGCCCGTGATCGTAAGGTCAACGTTGCGTTCTGCACCCGACTTTCCGTAATTGTAATCGGGAGTAACTCCGTCCGCTTTGAGCTTTTCGGTATAAGTAACGTCGTTGGACGTTGCCGCAACTTCGAGCTTAGTTACCTTAAGCGTGGACCAAACGGGAATGATAGTGTAGTTAAGATAAGCGCCCGTGTAGATAGGTTCGATATATTCGGAAACAACACCTACGTTAGTCTCCCACTGAGTATAGTATTTAGCGAAATTGACGCCGTCAAAGCTGATACCGCCCGTTGCGGGAGCTGCGCTTATCGCTCCGTTTACATTACCTTCGGGATTGCCGTTGTTGGGCGCCCATCCGAAGAACACCAAACGGAAGGTCGAGTTGTCCGAATCACTGTAGTTAACCGCAGTACCGTACGGTACTTCGATAACGTTTCTATAGTTTACGAAATCGGCTTCTTTAAGAGTGTCAGCCGAGGTCGAGTAGGCAACCGCCATAACCTTAAGCTCGCGTGGCGTGATGCCGTAAAAGTAGCCGTGTGCACCTTTCTCATATTTGAAATAATACCTTCCTGAATTAGGCATTTTAGGATCGTTGGAAACAACGCCTACGGTCATCTGATGACTGCCTACCTCATAGCTGTTCTTGCTGACCGAAAGAGTAAGGAAGTTTATCGCACCGATGTAATCACCGGGCCTGTTATCCTCATTAATAAGGTCGCTTTCGGCGATGTCAAAGAACGCCTCTCTGTTGCTAAAATTCTTTAAGCTTTCCTGAAGATAAACGTTATGATCCTTCTCGCCCTCGTAAACGTGCGACGAAAGCGCATAATTAGAAGAATTATAATCGTTAACATTAACGTTAACTGTGCGCTCCTTAATGGCAAGATTATTGCTACCCACGCAATTTATAACGAAGTTGTCTGCGGTTATAATATTGCTCCTGAGCCTTAGGTAGTATGTGTTGCCCCACGCCGAGCTTTTTACGGTATAATCGCTTTCGATCCAAGCGGTATTGTACAGTTTGGTAGCATAATTGTAACCCTCGCCGAAGATAGCGTCGTTATCTTTGAACTTAATAAAGCCTTTGCTCTTTTCTACGGTGAGTAACGCGGTTGCGTCCTGACCGTTCATTGTAAACTCGGGAACGAATCCGTCGAAGCGCGTGCTTTCATTAAGCTCGGAGCCGTACTGAACGGACGTGTTTTTGATGTTTACGTTGAGCGTTTCCTTTTCGACGTTAAGCGAGAACGAGTAGGTATCGCTAAATGTACTATCACCCTTTTGGAACTGATAGTTGTTTGCACGGAACTTACTGTCGGTGTTGTCCTTAAGTTCAACTTCTACGGTGTACGCGCCCGCGTTGCGAACCGTAAAGCTGAACGTCGAAGAAGTCGGGGTCGCTGCGGTAAGCGAGAGTTTGCACCAATGTGGCTTGGTTTCATCGGTGTCGATAATTGAACCGTTTCTCCAAGTCTTTACGGTAAGCGCAATTTCTTCGCCTATGACCAAATTACCTAATGTTACGGGACGGGTGTATTCATTCCCGTTAAAATAGAACTTACTGTCACGTACAGTGAAATTACCCTGAATGTCGTTTATCGCTACGGAAACCGTTCTTTTGTTTATGAAGTAATTTTTACCCGTTCTTCTCGTTTCGTAATTATCGTCCGAAGTATCGTACTGCACTCTGTACTTGCCGGCGTCTACGGGAACACCGACAAAAGCCTCGTAGGTATCTTTTCCGTCTACCGTCTTAACGGTATAGAACTTGATTTCACCATTGGGGGTACCAAGCGACTCTGGCAGATTATCATTGGATATGAGCTTGAAGTATCTCGCATTTCCGTCGTACACAAACGTGTTTGCGTCATTCGAATACTGGTCATTACATTCTACGTCGTGATAAGGAATATCTTCGAAGCTCATATTGACAATGGCTTTCTCGATCATAAACTTAGCCGCGGCGTTCGTTTCGCTGCCGATAACGTCGTCTCCGGCGGGAGCCGTCATCGGGCTGCCTTCGACGTCGACCGAAATATCGTAGTTGTCGGTGTACGCGTAATCCGATTTGTAAACCGCGTAGATCGGGTAACCGTTCACTTTATAATTGTTGGTTTGGATATTCTCGCCGCTACCTATCAATGCTTTAGTTTTAAGCTCGAACAGAGTGACTACGCCGCTTTTGTACTGTTTGCCGCTCTCCAAAGCGTCATAACCGATCAGGTCATCCGAGATAAATCCGTCGCCGCCCGTTACTTCGAAGGTAAGCGTCTCGGGGTCCTCTATGTCGTAATCATCCTTTTCCGAGTTATAGTTGATAAACTTGTAATGGTTGGACTTGGAGTTGATCTTAATCGTGACGGTACGCGCCACAACGTTGAGATTTCTGACCGGGAAATTTACCGTGTAGTTGGCAAGTCCGTTATACACGTAACTGCCCTCGGGAGCGCTGTCCGGATTCGTGCCGTTGATTTCCGTTCCGTTTATTGTCGTAACGTAAATCTTGTAATTTCCGCCGACGTAGTCGTTTTCGTAGCCGGGTTTGTAGTTCGTGCCGAAAGTAAAGGTAAGTAAATCCTCCCACTTTTCGCCGTTGGGAAGCTCACTTTGACGTTCGATAGCAAATTTTTCGGGCGCGTCGGTGCCGTAGACAATGCTTCTCTCGTTTATCAGCGCCACCGGGGTCACACCGATGGTACGCTTAGCCACGCCGAACTTCCATACCTCGGTAAACGCTTTGTAGTTGGTGGACTCGGGCACTTCAAAGGTTACGGTGTACTCGCCCGCATAGAAGGACGCGTCACCGCTTGCTTTGTGAATATTTGCGAATATGGCATCTATACTCGATCCCTCGCCGAGTTTTCCCGAATAGCCCTCGCGCGTTACCGTAACTTTAAGGGCGCTCGTTGCGTCGGTAAACAGCATTGCAACGGGGTTCAGCTTATGTCTGAGCGCCGGATCGTAACCTTCGGTTATCGTTCCTACAACCAGGTCGCCGTAAACCCAAGCCGACTCGGAAACGGTTGCGTTGCCCTTATACGAAGGCGCGCTAGCAAACAACGAATAGTTTGCGGTCGTGATCTTGTTGTCTGCTTTTGTGATCTTATAGGTTACTTGAGTGTATCCGTTCGTCGCCAACTCGTAATTGCCTACCGCCACAACGGTGATATCGTAAGGCGTATCGCTTGCGTTGTTGGTGGTTATACCCGTCGCGTGAGTATCGAGCGCGGGATTTGTTACGGTAATGACTTTCGTCAAATCGGCAATATCGAAAATAGCAATAACCGCCGTTCCGCCGTACGACGAGGTTTGGTCCGTTACGACTACCGCATTAGGCTCAACGGGACTCGACTCATTGTAAACAGCGGTAAAGTTGCCGCCGTCGTTGGCGCCCGTAAAGCTTACCTTTATCGGGAGCTTTTTTACGACAAGCTTGCTTGTGCCCGCGCTGAAGCTGTAGTTGTCGGCAGTCAAGCCGGTAACGTCAACGTCAAGCGCGTAATTGCCTACGGGACTACCCGCCTTATACTCTACGCCGCTGAGATAATTTATGCTGAACGTGCTGTCTGTTTTAAGAACGTTTTTGAGCTCCTCGCCGTTGACAAGACCCGTGACGCTGTAAATTGTAACGCCGTTCATTTTCGCGCCGCTGTATAGGTCAGCCTTATCCGTCTTGAACCAGCTCTCGCCCTCGCCCTTAGACTCGGGACCGTCTTCGCCGAAGAAAATCGTAAAGGTTGCCGAAACGGTAACGACTTTGCGGTTTACGGTAACGACAACCGTCTTAACCTCGCTGTCGTTGTGGTTAGCCGCGGTAGCCTTGACGTAATAGGTGTTGCTGTCTGCAACGTTTTTAACCTTGATATCGTTGATCGAGGTAAATTCCGTCCACGTCTCTGCCGTCGCGCTTTCGGTATTGTACTTCCATACAACCGACTGACTGTTCTTGGTTTCTGCGCTTAACGTCGTGAATGCGTTTTGGTCTGCGCCCGTGTAGGTTGCCGAAAGTCCGACAACCGAAACGCCCGTGATCTCGGCGGCGGTAAGAATGTAATGCTCGGGCGAAGCAAATCCATCTTCATATGTAAACGCGTAGTTTGTAACGCCTTCGTTTAACGTGGCGGTAATGGGATATTCACCGATTGCCGAAGTGGACGTTACGGCACAGGAAAGCGTAAACACGCCTGCTTTCGTATCCGTGCCCACAATACCCTGCGCGTTTGAATCATTGCTGTTGGTTACCGAAACAGTGGCAATGCCGTACAGATTGACAATATTGTCATAGTAAACGCTCGTTGCCTTGGTTTTGCCGTTGTTATCCTTTTGAATCGAGACTGTGATCTTACGCGCAACCACGGTGAACGTTCCCTCGGTAACAAGGCTGTTACCCTCTTCGTCCGCTAAGATATAGTTGCCGTAAGCATTTTTAAGTTTCGGAACTACGCGGTAGGTGCCTACGCTCGCCGTCGACGAAACAGTAGTACCGCTATTGTAGAGAATAACCACTTCGATAAATTGCTTTGCCGTTTCGTTGGTGAGATACTTTTGAGATTCCGCGTTCACCGTAAACTGCTTTTCGTCGTCCTTGATCGAATCGCCGTAAACGTGACCGGTTACATTCCTACCCGTGACGGCAATGGATGCGGGTTTAATCGTGATATAGTTCCACTTTTTACCCTCTGCGTCCTCTAAGCCGTCAATGGTGTAGTTGCCGTAATGTTGACCCGTAATGGAAATCTTTTGCTGTGCAACGTTGTTGCCGCTGTAAGCAACGTTGGTTACGGTCTCGACCACGAGCGTGGGAACGCTTTCGGGGCTTCCGCCGTTCTCCTTAATCGGCGCGTTGTTAATAGTCGCCGTAAGAGTGTGAGCATTTCCGTCGTAGGGTACTGATTTTTCTCCGCTCCAGTCAACCGACACGGTGCGCCGTTTAACGGTAAAGCTTACGGTATCGCTGAACTCGTTTAAGTCGCTGTTATCGGCGTCAAACGTAAAGGAAATGAGCATCTGATACTCGCCTTCGTCCCACGGCAAGCCGTTGACTAAGTCGACGGTATAATCGACAAACTTCCCTTCGGTGTTTTTCCTCTTAAAGGTAAACGTAACCGTATAAGTCGAATCGTCTTTAATCAGCTTTTCGGAGTCGCCGCGCCCTTCTTCGTTCTTATACGTCAAAGGCGTTTTCGTTCCGTTAAAATCATCAAGCGTCCACTTTTCGCCCGACATAACAAGTCTTGCGCTTTCTTTTGCGTCTAATTGGAAACCGTTGTCGCCGAACGTGTATTCGGCTTTGCCGTCAATGGCGAAAGTAAAGTCGAGACCGACCTTTGACTTCGTGATAACGTAGCACAAATACATGCTCGTTTCGTTCTCAGCCGGTGTGCCGTATGCGCCGCCTAACGCGAGTACGAAAGACATATTGCTTCCTTTATCCCTGTCGTCTGCGTTATCAGCCCACTCCAGGTCGTACTTGCTGAACGTTTTGTTTGCTTCTAAATTCGCGTCGTTCTCAAACGTGAGCGCGACGAAATAAACTGTTCCGCGAGCTGTGTTGGTAGGCGTCCCACCATTGTAGGATCCATTATTATAAGTACCGTAGCTTACGCTAAAGCTTATTCCGTCCACTACTTTTTCGGGAACTTTTCCATCTTCATCAGGTGTTGTGTAAGGCAGATAGCACTGAGTAGTCTCGTTTTCTTTGTCGAGGTTTGCGGTACGAAGATTGTCGAAATCGGGTGCGGTAACAACCTTTCTTGCCACGGCAATGGTTTCCGTACGGGTTTTTTCGGCAGTGTCGAACGAAGTCTGTCCGCCCGCCGTCCAGCAGTAGTTGCGGCTCGCGATGTCGCGCAGCGTAAACGTAAGCGTATAAGTACCCGCGTGAATAAACGAGAACTTGCCGTATTCGTTGTCAAACGCGTAATCGGTGGCGGTAGCAGTTGCCCCGACGGGATTCACAAATCCCGTCACCGCGCCGCTTAAATCGTTATTTTTCCAACCGTTGTAAGTAGCGGTTATTGTTTTACCGCTATACTTAAGCTCCGCGTCGGCGGTGTACGACGGTAGTGTGTAAAGCGCCTTCTTGACGGTGAACTCCTGCGTTAAATTCGTTACGCCCGCAAGCGTATAGTTTCTCGCATAGGTGCCGGTAAGACCTGCGGTAGCAACGTAAACGCCCGCTGCGCTTCTGTCGCCTGCCGACGCACCGTCTTTACGCGTATAGGAAATCTCGAGCTCGGCTTCGTCTGCGCCGTTCTTTTGTTTTACGTTATTGAATTTTACGTCGGGATTGTGCGCCTCTCCGTCGCCGTACACGAACGTTTTGTTAAACGCAGTGCTAGTACCCGCATTGACCCAACTTAAATCGACCTTAAGCGGATTAACCTTAATGGTGAAAGCCTTGGCATCCTGCGTGCCGTCCGTCCACTTATAGTTTGCGGCGGGTTCGACAAAAACTTTATAACTGTCGACCGCACCGGACTTCACCTTAACGTCCGTCACGGTTCTCGCGTCCTTATCGTCGATGGTAATGCTCAAACGCTGAGTTACGGTTTCGCCGTTGGTGTTTGTGTATTTGCCCTTGAAGTTTTTTACGAAATCTTCGAAGTTAAACGCCGAGCCGTTATAAACAACGGTAATCGTCGTTCCGCTTACGGTGTCCAAATCCTGATCCAACGCGATTATTTCTAACTCGGGGGAAGCAATTTCGAACTGGAGCGAGAAGTGCTTGCGCGACGCCTCGTCTTCGGGAAGACAATAGTTTTCGTACTCGCCGCCCGAAATACCCGTAACGAGAATATAGTAAGTGCCTGCCGCTGTTACGCTTGTGCCGACTTCTTTTGTAAATGCCGAATCCGAATAAATCATATAATCGATCTTCGTAACGGCGTCGTCACCGTAAAGATTTCCCACATAAGGCGTAGGAATGGTTTGCTCTACTCCCGTGCCTTCTTTATAATCGTAGGTAACTTTACCGCCTGAGGAAAGTCCGTCGGGATGCTCCGTGCCTTTATCCCAAACGGCTTCGAACAGCGCTTGGTTTACGGTATAAGTCACAGTTTCGGATTCACCGCTTTTCCAAACGTAGTTTTTGGTATCTACGATTGTAACGGTCGCGACATAACTGCCCGCCAACGTAACCTCGAACTTACCGTTGTCGGAATCGGCGGTTACCGTTATGGTGTTGTTCTTGGGTGAAGTTCCTTTTACGCTCAGCGAAAGCTTGCCCGTCGCGTCTGCAAACGTTTTTTCGCCCGTAACTTGCGTAGAAAACTTAACGGTAATATCTCCCGAAGTGTTGCCGTTGTAAGTATGAGAGGTCGAGGATAACGCCAAGCCGTAAATCTCCGCCCGCTTGATTTTAGCTTTAAACACAAGGTCCGCAGTCGCCGCGGCGCCCGTCTCGCCCGTCCAAGTATAGTTGGAATCGAGTTTTACGGTCAAGGTATACTCGCCCGCTTCGGTAAGACTTACGGTGTTGCCGGACACAACACTGCTTGTAGCGATTGCCGCTCCGTCAACGTCTACGCCCGTAACCGATACCGTAACGATGCCTGCCGTGGAAGGCATATTGACTAACGACGAATCGTACGAATGAGTGTACCAATATTCGCCAAGCTCTAACGAGTCTTCCGTTCCCCACGGTGTACCGCCGAACTCAACCGAAACTTTAGTCACGGTCGCGGGAGTAACCAAGAATTTAAGACTGATTGTGGGCAAGGATTTATAGTCGGAGACTAAATCCTTTTCGGTGCCCTCAAACGTAAAGTCGCCGTTAAGCTCGGTAGCGTAATATGCGTAATAAGTGCCGACTGTCCACTTCTCGAATTCGTAGACGCCGCCGACTTTAGTCATTAACGTTCCCGTCAATGCCGCATCTTTATAGTACTCAACGTCCTTGATCTTCGCTAAGAAAGTGGTGTTTGGTACATCGGGGATAAGGTTAATCGTAGGCTCTGCGCCGACGGTGCCGTACGTAAAGCCCGTTGCGTTAGAACCTGCGTCGAAATCAAACTCGGCTTGCTTAATGGTAAACGTTTCGCTTACGCTTGCCACTTTACCCGAAAGCTCGTAATTGTCCTGATAAGCGGTATCTATTGCAATCGTTACGGAATAGGCGCCTGCGTGGATAGCCGTCTTAAACGCGCCGCTCTCGAGCTCAAGACCCTGTACGGGAGAGCCCGGATACGTTACGGTCAGAACCTGCTCGGCATCGTCGCCGGAAGCAAAATTGTCGCCCGCAGTTATAAAGTCGTTAACTCCGTACTTTTTTCTTGCATAAGAAACGTTGTCATTAACGGAAACCGAAATCGTGCGCTTGTCTATAGTCAGAACCAGATAACCGCCTGCGGGAGACTTGCTCTCGAGGTATGCGGGAGATTCCTTGGTTATCGCGTAAACGTGGTAAGTGCCCGCGTCTAATCTGCCCGGTGCAGCGGGAGCATTATCGTATGTATAATTATCGGGATTGTAAGTGTCGGCGTCTGCCTTAAAGTAAATCAGCTTGTACTCTACCGCAAGCTCTCCTTCGCCAACGGTTCCGCCGTTTTGATTTTTAAGCGTGCTGATCTTGCCGCCCGCAGTACCCGTAACGGTAAGCGAAACCGAATCGCCGTACTTGGGATTATCGCCCGTCAGCGGCTCGAAACCGATTGCCAGCTTACCCTTGTTGACTTGAACCTTATAGCTTACGGACGTTCCGTCGGTAGAAATCTTCAATCCGTCGCCGTACAATGCGTATTCGGCAATCGGATATTCACCGTGACCGTGAGCTTTGTACGTAACGCCTGTTTTTAACGAAACCTTTATCCAGAAAGTACCGCCCGACTTAAAGTACACGCGTTTTGCGGAAGCATCAAGCTCCCACTCGCCTGCCGACGCCGGGATGGAAAGCGCCTCATCTGTAAAGACTTCGACCTCCATTATGTTCGGGTCGAACCCGTTAAGCGTCTTGTAGCAGTCGTAATCGGAATAGTCCAAATCGCCCGACTCGATAGTAGGCGCGTCGATACGGTCTTTTTCTAAGCCGATAGTATTCGTATCAAAGCTTGCGGTTTGCGTATATCCGCTTAATGTAATCGATACTTCTACACCTTCGATATCGGACCTAAATACATCTAAACCTTCTACAGTCTCAAAATCCGCATCTAAGTATTCAATATTAAGTGAATCCTTAAAATCCGACAATAAAGGATAAACACTACCTTTACGGTATCCGATACGAACAGTCCACCCTGTAATATCCAATGGATGGTGATAATACTGAGTTGAGTTCGCAAGAGCGGTTATATCTCCCATTTGTGTCGGTTTTTCATAAGAAACAGCAGTAATTTCGATATCCTTATATATTGTCGACGAAACAG
>CAZBTB010000033.1:0-9586 GCA_964494605.1 uncultured Lachnospiraceae bacterium | reverse complement strand
TGCAGGACTCGATTTGGAAATGCCGGGCGATACCGCCGTTTGCCGTAAGTGGATAATCGACGCGGTGAATAACGGAACGCTGAAAGAAGAGGAGTTGAACAAGGCGGTAGGCAATATCCTGCGCCTTGTAAAGCGTTATGAAAACAATCCGAAAGGTATTGGCGTTGATTGGGAAGAGCACAACGCACTCTCTGCCGAGATTGCGGAAGATTGTGCCGTACTGTTAAAAAACGACGGAACGTTGCCGCTCGATAAAAACGGCAAGTTGCTTGCGGTGGGTGACCTGTTCGAAAAGATGCGCTATCAAGGCGCGGGAAGCTCGATGATAAATCCAACTTATCTAACAACACCCAAAAACGCATTCGATGAACATAAAGTACAATATAAATTCTGCCGCGGCTATTCGGAAAGCGAATTGACTCCGAATGAAAAACTTATTGCCGAGACGGTAGCGGCGGCTGAAGATTTTGACGGCGTTTTGGTGTTTGCGGGACTTACCGACTACGTTGAAAGCGAGGGCGCGGACAGAGAAAATATGCGTTTGCCCGAAAATCAGCTTGCCCTTATAGATGCGCTCATTAAAGCGGACAAAAAAATAACGGTAGTTTTATTCGGCGGAGCGCCTGTGGAATTGCCGTTCGCCGAAAAAGTGAACGCAATACTTAATATGTACTTACCCGGGCAGAACGGAGGCACGGCTACGTACAATTTGTTGTTTGGGGTAAAGTCGCCTTGCGGTAAGCTCGCCGAAACTTGGGTAAAGAGCTATGACGACGTTCCGTTTAACCGTGAATACGGCAAGACAATCAACGAGATTTACAAAGAAAGCGTGTTCGTCGGTTATCGCTATTACTTAACGGCGGAAAAAGAAGTGCGTTATCCGTTCGGTTACGGGCTTTCTTATACGACGTTTGCTTACGGGGATATGCATGTAGAGGAAACGGACGACGAATATAAAGTGTCTTGCGAAATCGTAAACAGCGGTAAAGCTGACGGTGCTGAAGTCGTGCAGCTGTACGTAAAAGCGCCTCGGGGCGTGTTTAAGCCGGTTAAGGAGCTCAAGGGCTTTACGAAAGTTTATCTCAAAGCGGGCGAACGTAAGCGCGTTGAGATAGCCGTCAAAAAAACCGATTTGCGCTATTGGAACGTGAAAGAAAGCCGTTGGATTTTGGAGAGCGGCGAATACGAGTTGCAGATTTGTTCGGATTGCCAAAGCGTTAAGTTATCGCAGACCGTTGGGATTGAAGGTGATAACGCCGAAAATCCGTATTCGGAAAATATAAATCAAATATATGGAAAGGCGCAATTAAACTTAGTCATTGACGAAGCGTTCGAGGATATGAGCGGCTTGAAAATACCCGCGATTCCACCGACTAAGCCGATAAGATTAGAGAGCCGTTTTACCGATATGCGAGTGAGCTTTATGGGCAGGATTCTTTATAATGCCGTTCTTGGTGTAGCCGAAAAGGATATGAAAAAAGCGAAGAAATTACCCGAGGGAGCGGAGCGCGACAATAAGATAAAAGGTGCAATGTTCTTAAAGCGCGTACTTGAAAGCAATTCGATTATTTCGATGTCGATGTGTGCCGGTAAAAGCTGTCCGTACAATTTTGCGCAAGGCTTCGTAAATTTTGCCAACGGGCATTTATTCAAAGGCATTAAGAATTTTTGTACCGGAATAAAAGTACCCGCATTACCCAAAGAAAACAGTAAGGAGGAAAAGTAGAAATGGCAGACGCAAACGGGAAAGGTTTTTTACGCGGACCGCTGTTTAACAGTAAAGTCCGTTCTCAAAACGTTACGGGCAAAGAAAAGTGGCTCGGTTACTTGCTCGGTCCTTGCGGCGCGCTTCTTTTGAACGCCGTGCTCGCTACGTATCTTAACGTTTACTATACCGACGTGTTGAATTTGACGACGGTATGGGGCGGACTGTTCTTGGCGGTGTTCCCCATAGTGTCAAAGATAATCGATGCCGTTACGAACGTCGTTATGGGTTACATAATCGACAGAACAAAGACGAAGCAAGGTAAAGCGAGACCGTGGCTGCTTCTTTCCGCGCCGCTGTTGTTTATAACGGGTATATTGTTGTTCCTTGTTCCCGTCGGCAATCAGACGCTGCAAATTGTTTGGGTTATGATTTCGTATAATCTGTTCTATTCCTTTGCATTTACCATTTACAACATGAGCCATAACCTTATGGTTCCTTGCTCTACGAGGAATACGACGCAACGCGGCGGACTTTCCGTATTCAATCAGATTGCAAATATTATGATGACGGGTATTCTCGTCGCGCTTGTGTTTCCTATGGCTATTATGCCAATCGTCGGCGTGGATAAAAATTTGTGGCTTATCGTAATGGGCATTCTCTCAAGCCTTGCGCTGGTTCTTACGTTTGTGGAATATTACTTCACGAAAGAGCGCGTAACCGAAGAACTTGATTCTAGCGGAGTCGTAGAAAAAAAGATACCTTTCTTAACTCAGCTTAAAGTTGTATTGACCGATAAATACATGCTGTTGCTTTTGGGTTATTTCCTTATATATACGATTGGTCTGAGTTTCAAAAACCTGGGGCTTGTATATTACTGTAACTGGGTGCTGGGTACATATAACGACGGCATCACGCAGATGCTCGTATCCGTTATAGGCGGTATTCCTATGGGGATCGGTATATTTGCCGTGTGGCCGTTGGCTAAAAAGTTCGGTAAGCGCATTGTTACCCTTTGGGGGTTCGTGCTGTATGCAACAGGCGGTGTTATTTGCTGGTGCTTTCCCACAAATCTGTATGTGGTATTAGTAGGGCAGTTTATTAAAAATATCGGCGGGCTTCCTTGCGCTTACGTGTTTATGGCGTTGTTTGCAGACGGGCTTGACCACGTTGAGTGGAAAAGCGGTATACGTTGCGACGGTACGGCAATGTCAATTTATAATATAATCGCCGTAACTATGGTCGGTATTTGTACGGGTATTTTCAACTTGTTGCTTTCGAATGCGGGCTACGTTGCGCCGCCCGAAAACTGGGTCGCCGGAATGGAAATCGCCGCTCAGCCGCAAGCCGTTCGGAATATCATTACGTTCTCGTTCGTCGGCTTAGAGGTGTTTACCGCAATTATGCTTATAGTAATCCTTGCGTTTATCGGAGTCGAAAAAACGGTTGAAAAGAAGCAAGCGTTAAGTCTCGAGTATCAAAAACAGCAGTGCATTGTACGCGGTGAAGAGTGGGTAGAACCCCAAATCCGTGCGGCACGGTTGCAGGCAGAGCAGGACGCCGAGGCGGAAGAAATATTCCGTAAAGAATTGAAAGCCAAATGCGAAAAGACCGGTTGGAACTACGATGAAAAACTTGCCGAACACGAAAAGCAAGTTGCCGAGAAAAAAGCTAAAGCCGAAGCAAAGCAAAATGCAGCGGCTGAAAAGGCGGCGTTGAAGTTAAAGAAAGTAGAAGAAAAGAAAGCCGCGAAACTTGCCAAGCTTACGTCCGAACAGTTGGCAAAACGTGAAGAAAAAGCTAAAAGGCGTGCCGAAAGAGATGAAGCGGATTGGCAGACCGAGAAGGCAAAGGGCGAGGCTTACCGTGCTGAAATTCAAGCCGAACTTACGGCAAAGCAGGTGAAAAATGAGTAAGAAAAAGAAATTAGCGGTTATCGCGTCGTCCGTATCTGTCGTTCTGGTTTTGATAATTTTACTCGGGCTTATTCTTGCCGGATATTTTACTACGTGGGGACCGTTCGGTAAATTATCAAACGAAAGGTTTAAAAAACTTGCCGGCAATGCCGATAAATATTCGGTTGAAAACGTACAGCCACTTGACGCAAGTCCGCTTGCCGGTATGAATATTTGCTATCTCGGATCGTCGGTTACATACGGAGCGTCGTCGCTTCGGGAATCGTTCGTGGAATTTATTTCCAAGCGTAACGGGACAACCTTTGTTAAGGAAGCGGTGAGCGGAACAACTCTTGTTACGACGGGTTCGGGCGGAGGCTCTTACATTGCCCGTATGAAAAAGCTCGATAAAAGCGCAAAATTCGATTTGTTCATCTGTCAGCTTTCCACAAACGATGCGTCGCAGAATAAGCCGCTCGGAGCAGTTGACGGTACGGACGATACAACCGTCTGCGGCGCAATCAATGCCGTTATCGAATACGTTAAAGAAACGTGGAACTGTCCCGTGATTTTCTATACGAACGCTTATTACGAAAGCGAAAGTTATTCGGCAATGGTGAACGCAGTCAAGCAAATAGCAGGCATAAAAGATGCAGGCGTTATCGACCTGTTTACCGATACGGAATTTAACAATATTACAAAAGAGCAGCGCTCTTTATACATGGCGGACAGAATCCATCCCACAAAGGCGGGATACCTATTGTGGTGGACACCAAAAATGGAAGCGTATCTTTACGATTTCGTAAACGGAAGGGATTAAAATGAAGGCAATCAATCTTAAAACCGAATATTTAATCAATCCCATTGGAATAGATATTCAAAAACCGCGCATTATGTGGAATTGCGAGGGCGGCGTAAAACAGACGGCATACCGTATTATAGCCGCTTGCGACGATAGTATCGTATGGGATAGCGATAAAGTCGGCTCGGACATTATGTGTGTTGAGTTACCGATTGTTCTTAAATCCCGTCAGAGAATAATATTGAATGTTACTCTTTGGGATGAAAACGGCAAAGACGGGGAAAGCGCGGAAGCTTATTTTGAAACGGGTTTACTTTTAGCAACCGATTGGAAAGCGAAATGGATTTCGGGCAATTATAAGGTAAACAAAAAGAAACGCTATCCCGTAGATTGCTTCCTTAAAAAATTCACGGCTGAAAACGTGGCAAAAGCAAGATTGTATGCTACGGCTTGCGGTATCTACACGGGGCAAATCAACGGGAATAGAATTGAAGGCTTTGTGCTTGCCCCCGGACATACCGATTACAGAAAGCGTATACAATATCAGACTTACGACGTAACCGAGCTTCTTCGGAACGGCGAAAACCGTATATCGTTCGAGCTGGCGGACGGTTGGTACCGCGGAAGCACGGGCGCGTGGGGCATACGCAATCAATACGGCACACAGACCAAACTTTTGGCGCAGCTTGAAATTACGGACAAAGACGGAAACGTAACGGTTATATCAACGGATAAAAGTTGGGCTTGGAGTAACGACGGTGAAATTATCTTTGCCGACAATAAGGACGGCGAGATAGTCGATGCCCGCAAAGCACCTACTTATTCGGGTAAAGCAACGGAAACGAAGAACAGCATAGTTCCCGTATCTTCGAACAACGTTCCCGTTCTCGAACACGAAAGGCTCGCTGTAAAACGGGTCATAAAAACGCCTTCGGGCAAAACCGTGCTTGATTTCGGACAAAATATAGCGGGTTATATCGAATTTACCGTAAATGCAAAAGCAGGGCAGAAGCTTAAAATGCGCTTCGGCGAAATGATAGACGATAGCGGAGAATTCACGCAGAGAAATATTCAATGCGGGAATAAGAAAGGGACAAGAATATCGCCGTTGCAGAAAATAGAGTATACAGCAAAAGACGGAGTGAATGCATATAAAACCAAGTTTGCAATCTTCGGATTTCAGTACGTTTTAATCGAAACCGATATTGAGTACAGTGCAGAAGATTTTACGGCAATAGCCGTTTATTCGGATATTGCGCAAACGGGATTCTTTGAAAGCTCGAATGAGATTCTCAATAAGTTTGTCGATTGCACGTTGTGGTCAACAAAAAACAATTCGGCGGACGTTCCTACCGACTGCCCGACGCGTGAGCGGCACGGTTGGACGGGCGATTCGCAGATTTTCTTCGGTACGGCATCGTACCTGTTCGATTATGCTACGTTTGCAAAAAAGCACTTGAATGACGTATACGATTGGCAGGAGAAAAACGGCAGACTTCCGCAAATTGCTCCTTACGGCGGCGTTGATTTTTACATGGCTACAATGAACGGCTGTGTAGGTTGGGCGGACGCGGGTATTCTCATTCCGTACCGCTTTTGGAAAAAATACGGCGATATCGAAATCTTAAAAACGTATTATGAGGGAATGAAAAAGTACGCGAGGTTTATGATAAAGCGTTGCGGACGTAAAACAATCCTTTCCAAGCCGTTGCACTTAAAGCGCAAATACAGAAAATACGCAGTCAACTACGGTCAGTCTTACGGCGAATGGGCGGAGCCTGCCGACGTTCACCCGAACAAGTGGACGGATATGGTTTTTACGCACCCCGAAGAATCCACGGCTTACACAAGCTATGTTTTGGGACTTATGGCGGAGATTGCGCACGAACTCGGAAAGACCGAGGACGAAAGGCATTACCGCTTCTATTCGGATAAAGTGAAAGAAGCATATAGGGAACTTCGCAAAACGGAGAAATTTACGCTCGATACAAACAGGCAAGCGCAGCTCGTCCGTCCGCTGTATATGGATTTACTCGATAAAGAGCAGACCGAATACGCTCGAAAGCGGCTTGTAAAAGCGCTTGAAGATTACGGTTGGCGTGTGGGAACGGGCTTTTTATCCACGGCGTTCATTATGGACGTCCTGACGGACATAGATCCCGAATATGCCTATAAGTTAATTGAAAACGAGCAAATGCCCGGTTGGCTGTTTATGCCGAAAACGGGCGCAACAACCGTGTGGGAAAGTTGGGAAGGAACGCAGGCGCAAGGCGGTATAGCGTCGCTTAATCATTACAGCAAAGGCTCTGTATGCGAATGGCTGTTTAATTCCATGTGCGGAATCAACGTCGGCACAAAGCCCGCCACATTCGTTATAAAGCCCGTTGTCGGCGGCTCATTCAAATATGCCAAAGCAAGTTACAGAAGCGTTTACGGCACGGTGGAAAGCGGTTGGGAGCGTAACGGCGAAAAAACCGTGTACACAATAAAAATACCTTGCAACTGCACGGCGGAAATCGTTTTGCCGAATGAAACAGTGCAAACAGTGGGTACAGGCGAGTATCGTTGGACCGAAAAAAATCAGTTAAAAGAACTTAAACAAGGCAAAATATTAGTATAAATCCGAGCGCCGGGGTCAGGTAATATAAGCGCCCGCCGCAAGCAGTCTTTTCCTCAGTTCGCCGTAGGCAATTTCCCGCACGCCGCAGGACTGTTCGACACAGATTGCCGCTGCAATTCCTGCCGCTAGTCCCGTGTTATAACAGCAGGGAATCACTCTCAGCGACGCGATCATTTCATGATCGGCGCCGATACACCGACCGGCAGTCAGAAGATTGACGAAGCCCTTCGGAATGAGACTGCGATACGGAATGCTGTAATATCCACCCCTTTGGTGGCGCTTGGAAACACTCTGACGGAAGTCCTGCATACCCTTGGGATCGGCAGTCATCGGATGAATGTCGATGGGGTAGGAATAACGTCCGATCTCGTCCTCGAACGGATTCGGATTGTCGAACCGGTCGAATGTCAGCGTAAATTCACACTTGACACGCCGCGATTCGCGGATGCCGAGATGAGTGGCAGTCTGGATCAAAGACACGTTCTCACAGCCGGGAACGTACTTTCTGTAATACGCTTCGTATTCGCGGAGAATTTTCCGTCCATTTAGGGTCGCTTCGGTCAAGGAATCCGCACTGCAGTCGTTTACCGCAAAGCAATGCCCGATATTCCCGCCGCCGACGCCAAGCTCAGGATACATACGCTTGATTCCGGGAAGAACAGTGTCAAACTGCGACAGCAAGCCATCATCGTATGCCTGTTTCAAATGTGCGCCCTGATCGCGGAGTTTGCCGAAATCGACCCCGCACCATTGACTGCACAGAGTAGCGGACATTGCAATCCCGTCGTCATCGCCGTAATCGCTCGCAGCTCCCGCAGAGTTGCAGAAGCTGGCAGATCCCGAACAGTCTATGTAATATGAAGCGCGGATTGCATACATACCTTCGGGTCCTGAGACGATTGCATACTTTACATTTCCCTCACCCTCACAGACTGCCGAAACGACACGGGTATACAATAATAATTTGACGCTCGCCTCGGTCACAAGACGGTCATAGAGGCGCTTGAGAGGTTCAGGACGGACGTTGTACCACTCACGCTCGTACTTGCACTCGCCGAAGAGCGTGTCATGCACTTCACGTCCGAAACCGCCCGAAAGGAAATGCTCTCCGTCGTCGAAGTTCATAATCTCCGCGACCATCGAAAGTACGCTCGCGCCGCCGAGACAGCCCGACTGCTCCAACAGCATAACGCTCGGACGGGTTTTGCCGCTACGTTGAATGGATTGGCGGGCGCACATGACAGCCGCCGCGATTCCCGCAGGACCGCCACCTATCACAAGCACGTCCGGCTCGTATCTGACTTGTAAATTCTGACTGAACTCTAATTCTTCCATTTTCAAACTCCTTTTCGCGCAAGTCCTTGATTAACACTCATTAAAGCTTTTAAATCTCTTTTAATGAAGTGGAGGGTACAGTTTTTTTACTAAATGTCAAGTATTTTTGGAAACGGGCTTTTTTCCAAAGCACGATTTGTAAAAATGTGTTATAATATAATCCAAAATCGATAGAGAAATTTAAGGAGTATGAACGTGTATTCCGGTGATGAAAATGAAAACAAAATGAAAGACAAAGAAGAAAACGCAACGACGATAGAAGAAGCACGTTCGTTTTGCGGTACCGTAGAAGATGCGGAAGTGCCGAACGGGCAGAATCGCAAAAATCAATGGGTAAATACGGGTAGGTTTATCGCCTACGTTTTGCGCCATATAAAAGAAAACGGTATTCAGAAACGCACCCGCAATTTCGTGCACCTTTCAAAAGACGAACGGACGGCATACAATGTCGGAAAAAGGCACGGCGAGCCTGTTGTTCTTACTATACGGTGCGCGCAGATGTCGGCGGACGGATACAAGTTTTATTTGTCCGAAAACGGCGTTTATCTTACCGAATTCGTGCCGGGGAAATACATTATGAATGCACCGACGGACTCGAAAGCGTAAACAAAATAAGGCTTATTCCTAAACGGGGTGAGCCTTATTTTTACCTTATGCGACCGTATGGATTGGATTTGACTTATCAAAGAAGTTGTGGTATAATTTTTACATAGCGGTTTAGAGAGGTTGCGGTGGCAGAGAAGAAGAAAAACAAAAAATGGACGAAAAGCAGGCATGCGCGAGTATTTGCATTCCTGCGTCCGATAATGAGATTATTCGGTAAGATTCGCTACCGTTATACTGCCGCGCCGAGCGGATTGAAAAAGGGGCCGTATCTTATAATTTGTAATCATCAGACGACAATGGACCCGTTTCTTGTTTCTCTGTCATTCAAGTTTCCTATCTATTTTATGGCTTCCGACGATTTATTCAATCTTAAGGTTTCGCCGCTTATAAGATACCTAGCGGCGCCCATTCCCAAAAGTAAATCCGTTAACGATATGGCGGCGATAAAAAACGTGGTGCGCGTGATAAAAGAGGGCGGAGCCGTCGGAATTTTCCCTGAGGGTAATCGCACAATTTCGGGTCGGCAGTGGGAAATGACCGATGCGATAGGTAAGCTCGCCAAATTGCTTAAAGTGCCGCTTGTGATTTATAATATCAATGGCGGTTACGGTACCGACCCTAGG
>CAZBTB010000032.1:0-9766 GCA_964494605.1 uncultured Lachnospiraceae bacterium | reverse complement strand
GCATAAAGAACGGATTACTCATAGCAGACGTCGTACCTGCCATACTTTGAACAACGTAAGTGCCTGCAGTAACGTCCACCTCTTTACGGTAACGCTCTCTCGTCCAAGCGCCGTGGAAAGACACGCATTTATGACCAGTACCGTATATATCCAGCTGTAAGCTCAGAAGCCGTTTTATCGATACTGACTCGTCTCCGTCATTTGTAAGCGTTTGTCTTACCGCTATGACGTCACAATCGTCAAATACGGTATAAAACTGCTTAAGGGTAAGCTTTGCGTGTTTATCGACAAGCTTTACAATCATAGTCTTTGCCGCACCGTGAGCGCAAGGTAAATCCTTCATTTCGACTCCGCCGTTTACAAATTCGCAACCGACATATTCAAAACGGTTGACATAGGTTCCGTCGGAATTGACTACGGCAAGTAAATGCTCGACGGAATTTCCGTCGCCCACCGAAGAATACGGCATATTCGTCGTAAGATATTGATCGCTGGAACCGCAAAAACCCATATCAAAAGGGTCACTGTCCAGCGTATTATAATACGTACCGTCAGCTACTTTTTTTCCGTAATGCGAAATAGCAAGCCGTCCGTCGCTTTCGGTAAAAATAAGCGAAGTGTTAACCGTATCGAGTTTAATTGTTTTTAATTTCATTTCAGTCTCCGTATATTACATAACGAATAATGCCAAACAGTAGCATTATTCGTTATGAACTGTTTATTATTTTGCGTATTCTACGCTGCGCATTTCGCGGACAACATTGACCTTAATCTGTCCGGGATAATCCATTTCGCTTTCAATCTGCTTTGCAATTTCCTTAGCAAGGAAAATCGTTCCGGCATCGTCAACCGCCTCAGGCTTAACCATAATACGAACTTCTCTGCCTGCTTGAATGGCAAAAGACTTTTCGACGCCCTGATGCGAATTGGCAATTTCTTCGAGCTTCTCTAAGCGCTTGACGTAATTCTCCAGCGATTCGCGCCTTGCACCCGGGCGGCTTCCGCTGATAGCGTCGGCACACTGCACAAGTACCGCTTCAAGCGTTTGAGGCTCGATATCGTTATGGTGAGCAGCAATACAGTGAATAACGTCTTTGTTTTCCTTATACTTCTTTGCAAGGTCAGCACCTATCGTAATATGAGTGCCCTCGACCTCGTGATCGACGGACTTACCGATATCGTGCAGCAGTCCCGCACGCTTAGCCAAGTTAACGTCAGCACCGAGCTCCGCCGCCATTGTGCCCGCCAAATGCGAAACTTCGATAGAATGGCGAAGAACGTTTTGTCCGTAGCTTGTCCTGTACTTAAGTCTGCCTAAAAGCTTAACTAAATCGGGGTGAAGTCCGAACACACCCGCCTCGAACATAGCCGACTCACCCGTTTCTTTTATCTGAGCGTCAAGCTCGCGACGGGTCTTTTCGACCATTTCTTCAATGCGCGCCGGATGGATACGTCCGTCGGCTATTAGCTTTTCGAGCGTTATTCTCGCAACCTCGCGTCTCACGGGATCGAATCCGGACAATACAACCGCCTCGGGCGTATCGTCGATAATAAGATCGATGCCGGTTGCATTCTCGAGAGCACGGATATTTCTGCCCTCACGACCGATAATTCTACCCTTCATATCGTCGTTTGGAAGGTTAACGACCGATACGGTAATTTCCGCCGAATGATCGACTGCGCAACGCTGAACCGCCAATGAAACAATCTCTTTCGCTTTTTTATCGGCTTCGTCTTTTGCCTGAGCCTCGATTTCGCGAACGGCTTTTGCCGCGTCGCGCTTTGCCTCTTCCTCGATATTCTGAATTAAAACGGCTTTTGCTTCGTCTTTCGTCATTTGCGAAACCTTTTCGAGTTCGCCGACGATTGTTTCGTGCGCCTTGTCAACCTGCGCTTGCTTTTCGATTATGCGCTGTTCGCGGCTTGCAAGCTCGCGCTTAAAGTTTTCCACCGACTCGTTCTTCTTATCGAGTGCGGCTTCTTTTTTGTCGAGAGTCTCCTCTTTTTGCTGAATGCGCATCTCTGCGCGGTTCTGTTCGTTTCTGCGGTCCTTGATTTCCTTATCGAATTCGGCGCGTTCTCTCTGGATTTCCTCTTTTGACTCCAAAATCGCCTCTTTACGCAAGGACTTTGCCTCGTTGTTTGCCTCTTCGAGCATCTTGGCTGCTGCAAGCTTGGCATCACCGATTTTTCTCTTGGTAGTAACGGAATTAATAAAGAAACCTAAAACAAAGCCACCGACGAGAGTGACAATACCTATTCCTATTGCTAAACCAACAATTCCACCGGTGGACAAGCAAAACAGCAATGATATGATATCGATCATTGTTGTGATTATCCTCCTGTTTATTTGAAAAAAATATATCGTATCTGCTAAAATCCTATGAGTCCTCGTCGAAACCTTTCAGATAAAAAACAAATAAGTAGGTACAAGAAATGCACCTACTTATTATAATACAACATATTGATTAAATTGTCAACAATTCCGCAAGGGTTTCGATTATTCTTCGGAGCTTTCTCCCTCGTCATCGCCCGAATCTATATCGAGCAGATCGGTTTTTTCCAAAGCCGTAGCCTTAACCTTGGCTTCGATTTCGGCATAAAGCTCTTTTTTCTCCATAAGCAAATTCTTAACCGCCTCTTTACCCTGCGCCAACCTCTCGTCCTTATAGCTGAACCACGAGCCGCTCTTTTGGATTATATCGAACTTAAGCGCCAACTCGAGAAGCGAGCTTTCGCTGCTAATGCCCTTACCGTATATCAGATCGACTTCGGCAACTCTGAACGGAGGTGCCATTTTATTTTTGACGATCTTGATTTTGGTCTTGTTTCCGATAATTTCCGTTCCGTTTTTAACAGGTTCGCCCTTTCTTACGTCGATACGGACGGACGCATAAAACTTGAGCGCTTTTCCGCCCGGAGTAACCTCGGGGTTTCCGTACATTACGCCCACTTTTTCACGTAATTGATTAATGAAAATAATACAGGTTTTTGTCTTGTTGCAAACGCCCGCAAGTTTTCTGAGCGCCTGAGACATAAGTCTTGCCTGAAGTCCGACATGACTTTCGCCCATTTCACCGTCGATTTCCACCTTAGGCGTAAGCGCCGCAACCGAGTCGACGACAACAACGTCCAAAGCACAGCTGCGCACCAACGACTCGGCAATATCGAGCGCTTGCTCGCCGTTGTCGGGCTGGGATATGTACAGCTCGCTTAAGTTTATTCCGAGCTTGGAAGCATACACAGGATCGAGCGCATGTTCGGCATCGATAAACGCGACGTTGCCGCCCGCTTTTTGCGCTTCGGCGATTACGTGCAACGATAGCGTAGTTTTACCGCTAGACTCGGGACCGTAAATCTCAACGATTCTTCCGCGCGGCAATCCGCCTATACCGAGAGCCAGGTCAATAGACAAGCAACCTGTGGAAATGACCTCGACGTTGTCAATTTTTGCGTCAGTCATTTTCATGATAGACCCTTTGCCGAACGTTTTCTCGATTTGCGCAATAGCGTTATCGAGCGCCTTGGCTTTGTCCTCTTTGGACATGTTAGGATCGATTACAAGTACCTTTTTGTTTTCATCTTTCTTTGCCATAATATATTACCCCTTTTGGTTTTTTACAAAATTGACAAGCGTCTTAAGAGCTTCGACTGCTCCGTCCGCAATATTTTCTTTTCTGGTTTTTATCAGGTTCAGCCTTATAACGGCAATTTCGTATTTGCAGCCAACCGCAACGTATGCTTCGCCCGGTTCGGATTTCTCTTCCGTCCCCGGACCTGCGTTACCCGTTGTCGCAACCGCAAAATCGGGTTTTAACACCGAACACAGCACTCCCTTTACCATTTCGCGCGCCGTAGCTTCGGATACTGCACCGTGCCTATCAAGAGTTTCGGCTTTAACGCCCAGCCGTAACGTCTTGGCCGCATTCGAATAACAGACAACCCCCTCCGTTAAGTACGAACTTGCACCTGCGATTTCGACAAGCGACGAAGCTACCGTTCCGCCCGTAAACGACTCCGCAACGGCAAGCGTCAATCTTTCCGAAGTAAACAGCTCGGATACGGCTTTCGCCCAATAATTCAGCTGCGACTCATTTTCGGTCATTTCAATCCTCTTTAAGAAGGTTTTTGTTCTTTACCAAGTAGTTTATTGCGGAAATTATCGTAAGAAGCGTCGCCAGCATCATCATCGAAAATCCCGCATAAAAGAATATATCTCCCGCCAAAACGTTAAGCTCGTAAACCCCTGCAAACGGCATATAAAACAGCAAACCGATAATTTGAACAGTCATTTTCACCTTACCGAGCTTATCGGCAACGATAATTTTATTTTTGGTAGCCGCAAGCGTCTTAAGGCACATGATAATCAGCTCTCTTGCCGTAATTATTGCCGCACATGCGATAATGCAGCTTTGAAAAACGGGATTTACAGTCACAAGCGTAGCTATTAAAACCAACGAACACGACACCAGAACCTTGTCTGCAACCGTATCGAGAAAATTACCGAGCGTCGTAACCATGTTGTTCTTGCGTGCCAAATACCCGTCTAAAAAGTCGGTAAACGACGCAAGAGCAAATACACACGTTGCGGCAATATAGTGATACGGAAAATCAACCAAAAACAGCACGACCAAAACGGGTACGAGCACAAGTCTTGATACTGTAATTTTCGTAGGTAAATTCATTGCTCTAACTCTCCTATAAGATCGTACTCGTCGTAGCCTGTTATCCTTACTTTATAAAAATTGCCGACATCCGCAAAATCGCCCGTAAAGTATACGGCGGTATCGATTTCGGGCGCCGACTGCTCGGTGCGTCCCTTAAACATGCCGCGGTCGTAATCAATTTCCTCATACAAAACCTCTACGGTTTTACCTACAAGCGAACGGTTTTTGTTGATTACGTTTGTTAGGTTAATTTCGCCGAGTTTGTTTACTCTTGCAAGCTTTTCCGTTTTGGGAAGGTGTCCTTTAAGCTTTGCCGACGGAGTTCCATCCTCTTTACTGTAAGCAAATATACCTAAATTTTCGGGTTTATAGCGTTTAGTAAACTCCGCTAATCGGGCAAAATCCTCTTCTGTTTCACCCGGGAAACCGACCATAAACGTTGTACGAAGTGCGATTCCTCTTGCTTTGAGTTTATCGCATAAAGAACATAACTCGGCATAGTTACTGCGACGGTTCATTCGTTTAAGCACCGAATCCGACACATGCTGCATAGGAATATCGATATACTTAACAAGCTTGGGATTGTTCGCGATTTCGTCAATAAGCTCATCGGTTACAAGCTCTGGATAACAGTACATCAATCTTATCCACTTAAAATCAAGCTTACTTAGCTCGCGAACCAGCGACAACAATGACGGTTTACCGAACAAATCTTTTCCGTAACTCGTAACGTCCTGCGCTATCAAAATCAATTCGCTCACACCTCGATCGGCTAAGCTCTCGGCTTCGGCAATAAGACTTTCAAGCGTCCTCGAACGATATTTTCCGCGAATGGACGGAATGGTACAGAACGTACAAAAGTTATCGCAGCCGTCCGCAATTCTGAGATATGCATAATGCGGCGGAGTCGTAAGAATTCTGCCGTCATCCGATCGAGCGGGCTGTACTCCTTCTTCAAAGCACGCACGAATTTTTTCGTACTCGTTAATGCCTAAAAACGCATCAACTTCAGGCAGTCCGTCAACCAGCTCTGCGCGGTGTTTTTCCACCAAACAGCCTGTTACTATCAATTTTTTACAACTGCCGCTTTGTTTATAGCGCGCCATTTCGAGAATTGTGCCAATCGCCTCTTTCCGCGCGCTTTCGATAAATGCGCAGGTGTTTACAATAATGAAATCAGCCTCGGAATAATCGGACGTTACGGAATAATCGCCGTCATGCAAGTACCACAACATTTTTTCGGTGTCCACACGATTTTTATCGCACCCGAGAGACACCACGGCAATCTTCTTATTCATACGGCTCTCCGAAGAACTCCTCGAACTTCTCTTTCGTTACGATAACCTCTCTCGGCTTGTTGGAATTGCTCTTCGGTCCGATAAAGCCCAATTCTTCCATCTGCTCGACAAGTCTGGTCGCCTTATTGAAGCCGAAGCGGAATCGACGCTGAATAAACGAACTCGAGCACATGCCACTGCGGATAACAGTACGCACAACGTCGATAAGTTCTTTGTCGTACCCGTCGCCTGCATCGCCGCCATCGTCCGAGTCGGAATTACCGCTGCTTTCCTTGACAACAATCGCCTTTTCGAACTCCTCGTCGAAATCGCTTTGGTTATGCTCTTTGACGAAATTAACGATACTCTTGACTTCGAAATTCTCGACAAACGCACCTTGAATACGTGTAGCGTCGTTTTCTCCAATGGGCGCAAACAACATATCGCCGCGACCCAATAGCGCTTCTGCTCCCATTGCGTCAAGGATAATGCGCGAGTTATTTGCGTTTTGTACCGCAAACGCTATACGACTGGGAAGATTTGCCTTAATAGTACCCGTAATAACGTCGACAGAAGGTCTCTGTGTTGCAAGCACCAAGTGAATGCCTGCAGCACGAGCTTTTGCCGTAATTACTATAATCAAATCTTCAATAATCCTTTTATTTGCACTATCGGCGACAAGATTGGCAAACTCGTCAACAATCAACACAATGTACGGCATTTTAGGAAGCTCTCCCTCTTTTACCGCAGTCATGGAGTTATATTCCTGAATATCACGCACTTGATTCTGGCTCAATACCGTGTAACGGCGTTCCATTTCGTCATGCGCCCATTTAAATGCGTTTATCGCCTGCTTTACGTCGGTAATCGCTTTGGGAATCATCATATGCGGAATACCGTTGTACGCCGTAAACTCGACTTGCTTCGGGTCAACCAAAATCAACTTAACGTCATCCGGCGAGGCTTTGTATAAGATACTGATAAGCAACGAATTCAGGCACGAGCTTTTACCGCTACCCGTAGTACCTGCGATAAGCAAGTGCGGCATCTTTTCAAGTCTTGCCAACATTACCTTGCCTTGTATATCCTTACCAAGGGCAACGGCAAGCGGCGACGACGAATCCTTAAACTCTTTAGAACCTATTATGTCCTTTAACGCGACCGTGTAAATCTTATCGTTGGGAAGCTCGATACCTACAGCACGTTTACCGGGAATGGGAGATTCGATACGAATCTGCCCCTTGCATGCAAGCGAATATTGAATATCACTCGATAAAGTTTCTATCTTTTTAACCGACATTCCGGGCGGCATATCAAGCTCATAACGCGTAACCGCGGGACCGGTCGTTACGCCGTTGACCTTAGCAGGAACACCGAACTGCTCGAGCGTTTCTTCCAAAATCGTGCTCTTAGCCTGAGTGTCGCTCTCGCTTAGCTCCGGACTTTCGGACTGCGTAACAAGCAAATCAAGCGGCGGCGCAACGTACTTCACACGCTTTTTCGGCTTCGGCTTGGGCGTCGGTTTCTCTTCCGCCGCTTTATCCGCCACAACCTTTGCCACTTCGGTTATATCGATCTGTTTCGGTTTATTGTTGATTTTCTCGTCGATTTCATTAACCCGTTTATCGAACGACGGAGCTTTCGGCTCAACAGGTTTTGCTTTCGGCGTAGTTGTTACCTGATTATAGTAACCGGTTGTATCGTTGGGATTTGTATAAGATTTTTCACTCAAATCCTCAACTTCGTCCACGATATTAAACGACGAAGTGTGCTCCTCGAATTTCTTGGAAAGCTCGGTTTCTTCTTTTCGGGGTTCAACCTCGGGTTTTACGGAAAACTCTTCACTCTCATCAAATGTATTAACGGGTTCGTCAAGCTCCTCAAGTTGTTCGGGGTCGTTCTCTTCGACAGGCTCATCAAAAACAACTTGTTCTTCTTCCGTTTCGTTCTCGGGTTCCTCGTCCGTGTAATAATGCTCCTCTCCGACAGGGAGAACAGGCGCAGGCTCATCGTCAATATCGAGTGATTCGCTCTCAAGCTCATCCACAAGATTAACGTACTCTGGAACAAATTTGCTTTCCTGCTCGATTACAGGAGCTTCTGCAGGCTTTGTTTCCTCTTCGTTCTCGTACTCAACCTCGTAAAAATCGGTCGCACTGTTATAAACCGATGAACCGATCATCGGTTTCTGCTCTTCCTGCTTTTCCTCGCGCGGAGCTTTGACTACAGTCGGCTGCTCGGCGGGAACCGATTGATAACTTTCTGTCGCAGCGTAATCGGGCGTAATGGGTAGCTCACTGCCTTGCACATAATAATCACCGTTTATTATAGGCGCAGGATTAAAATACGTATGCCCGGTTTTTTTATTATCCGTCTTTTCGGAAATCTTCGTATACGAAATGATATCGTCCTCTTTTTTGACCGGCTCTGCGGGACGAGGCGGAATAACTGCAGGCGCAGGCGGAACGGTAAATACCTCCTCGTGCGTTATATCTGCCTGTTTGATCTGTTCTCGCTCAAGCTTTGCGGCAATCTCGTCACCGTTTACGATTTCGCCGTCGACAAAATGATGCTGAAAGAATTTTTCCGGCGGTAGCGGAACTTCGGGAATAGTAGGCTTTTCTTCGTAGTGCACATCGGGCTGAGCCTGCGCGGGCTTTGGCAAAAATTGCTCATAAGCTTGCGAATTCTGCTCGAACAATATCTTTTTTGCATGCTCACGACCGTAAATTCTGTTTACGTCGACTTCTTCCGCACGCTCGACGGGACGCTCGATTTCACGCTCGCGCGCGTCGGGAATATCTTCGAAATTGCCCGACTGCGAATACTTAATGTCGGGCTTTATAATCGAACCTACAAATAAACCACCGTTTTGATTGCCTACGGTATAATCCGACTTAATATTGTACTGTTCGCTTTTAACTTGGGTCTGCTTGCGTTTTGCCGAGCTTTTGCGCTTGTCGGCATACTTTTGAGCAAACGGCAAATTTGCATAAAAACCCGACATAAAGAAAAGCGAAAGCAAAATTACAAGCGAAAGTAAAATATACGTTACAACCTGCGTAACGACTTTCTGTATTCCGTAAACGATCGTACCGAAAATAACACCGCCGACGGTATTTTTATTACCGTACACGGAAGCTATGTAAGAAGGAAATCCGCCTTCGCCTATATAAGCGTAACTTGACGCCAGCTGCGCGATAAGAAGAACAGCCAATGTAATTACAATCGTTCCGACTACGTATTTTGCCTTTGCGCTTATTCTGCGGTGCTGTACCTTTACAATACCCAAAATAAGCAAAAATACAAACAACGGGAAAGTAAAGTATCCCAAAATACCCAACATAACATTGGAAATCGCACGACCTATATCCCCAAGGATAAAGCCGCCGGTAATCATGACCAATAAGAAAAACGCCGAAATTATTATAAGTACAACGCCGGCAACCTCACTGTTAGCCGACTCGCGCTCTTCTCTCTTTCTCTCGGAATACTTTTTAGGCGTCAACTTCAAAGCACCTCGTTAATACTTTTCTTAATGTAACGTTATAAGCACTGTATGTTCGTTACTTTATAATTATATCACATATCCGAATTTGTTTCAATCATTTTCGGGCACTTTATAAAAATCGCCCGACACGAATTTTCGGTATTCGGTCGGACTATTTTATTTTGAGTGTATTATTTTGTTTTGTTGTTCAACTCATAGCCTTTTTTTGCGGACAAACCGTTCTGACGGTCGTAATTCTCTTTATTCTTCTTGTAATAAATATCGAACATTTCCTCGGCCGTCATACCCACTTTTATACAAACACCCACCAA
>CAZBTB010000031.1:0-9841 GCA_964494605.1 uncultured Lachnospiraceae bacterium | reverse complement strand
GTTCTCGCCGTAGCACAGCGGCGGATAGATCACGCACCACCAGTTGTCGCCCTTGCCGCTCCCAAGCTCTAAGATAAGCGCATCGTAATAGCCCGACTCGACAACCACGCTCTCGTAAGCGCGCGTCGGAAAGTACTCGTTGTTGAGCCGAGCCTTTGATTTATAATCAAACCCCTCGCGCTCAAGCACTCCGTCGGCTATATCCTCGATGGCTTTCAATCGGCTTTTAAGCCCATCGTACGCCTCGTCGAACGTCTTTACATCGTTAAGCTCCTCGGTCAGATACTCCGTAACCGCCTCTTTAACGAGCATTTTGACGTCTTGGTCGGCTAGCTCGTTGCTGTCGGCGCGGATATGTATCCGAATAAGACGGTATTCCGCTTCGAGTGTATTATGTGCGTCACAACCGCAAAATATCATAAAAACACAAAAACTTAATATCAAACACAATAATTTCTTCATAAAAAATCTCTCCGTCGTCTGTTGACAGAGAGATTATGTACTCTTATTTGTATTTTATACGTTTTATTTACAAAAACTCAATTCCGCTATTTATCGTGTCTGCAAAGAAAATATCGCGGTAGCCGTCGCGCCTTAACGCTTCGGCTGCTTCCGTTATATCACCCTCGCCCGAAACACCGAAAACGTACGAGCCGCTGCCCGTCATGTGCGCGCTTAATCCCGAATTTTCCATAATGCGGACTATACGCTCGATATCGGGGTTGATCGAGCACGCCGAACTGTAAAGCGCATTTTTAAAGTAAACGCTCGCGGCGTTAAAGCCGTCATTCTTAAGCGTATTAAGTAGTTCTTCATTATCGGTAACCGTGCCGTTTTCGCCGCTTCGATCGAAACAGCGGAAGCACTCGCCCGTATTTACGTCGCCTCTTCCGCACAGAATAACCGAACCCGAAACACCGTCGAAGCTTTTGAAATCGTCGCCCGTGCCGCTGAGCCGAGCAAGCCCGCCATACAGCATGTACGGAACGTCGCTGCCTATTTTTGCCGCAACTTCGATAAGCTCGCCGCGCTCGGCATTTATTCCGTAAAGAACGTCCAACGCACGAATTACGCCCGCCGCATCCGCGCTCGAACCTCCCAATCCGCCGCCTGCGGGAATATTACGCCTGATATAAATGTCCGCGCCCGGAATGCCGAAACGTTCCTGCATTATCTTTGCCGCCTTGCACGCGTTTGTGCAAAGAGGGTTCATGCCGTCCGAAAACACAAGGCGTACCTCTTTATCTTTCCGCGGCGTAACCGAAACAACGTCGGCAATGCCCACCGACGTCATTACCGAGTCAAGCTCGTGTAAGCCACCCTTAATCCCGATTACGTTGAGCGACAGATTGATTTTTGCGTAAACTTTAAGCTCGACATTCTCCATAAGCATATTTTAACATATTCGGCGGCTTATGTCAAGGTTCCACAAAATCCGTTTTGCTTTTTGCGCTCTTTGCCACTCGAAAAGAATACCGCAAATGATGCATTTAATACGCAATTAAAAACTAATAAAAAGTACGTGAAACGCAAAAGACTCTTGGACAAAATGTCGAAGAGCCATTTTTACTTCATTGTAAGTCAGTGCTTTGATCTAAACTTCATTATAGACAAAACGAGACAGCCACCGAATCCAACAAAAAATATTGATGCGAAAATAATGCCTGTAATTTTAATTGTTTTAATTAAATTACAATAATCATAGTATTCAAGCAAGATATTATCAATCGTACAGGAGCCATTTAAATCAAAGTTAACAATACTATTTAACAGTCCTCTGAAAGATGCCGCTACCTCAACGGTAGTTTCATATGGCGACGAATTGTTCGAAATTAAAATTCCATCCTTTGTCATTGAATATGTAATGCATGTATTGTAATTTTCAGAAAATTCAATTCTTATTTCAGCATTAGATAAATAATATAAAAAACTAAAACCATTATCGTTATCAATAATCTCCAAAACTATATCGTCATCCGAATTTAATCTATGATGATATGTAAACTCATTAACTTTCTCCCTTTTTTCACCAGCACCGATTTCGCGAACAGCCGTTAAATAATATTTATTATTTTGAAAAAATACAGTTCTCGTATCATTTGTTGTAAATAAAAATAAAATTAAAAAAATGATACATAGAAGTAAACACACTCCAGAAAGAATAGGCCAAAGGACTTGTTTATGCCCTATTTTCTGCTGCATTTTATTTATGGGACAACCACAATGAACACATTGCTTTGCTTTGTCTGAAATTTCACGTCCACATTCCGGACAATTAACCAATGACATATGTACTCCAAAAAATCTAAAAAGTGCACCTATCGAAGTAAGCGCACGTAAAACGCAAACTCTAATAGTCGCAAAACTAAACGGACTCTATTAATATAATAATTATAACATATTTCAAAGAAAAAAGCAATGCTTTTTACAAAGGTTTTATCCATATCTTAATAGACTACATGTAGCATAATTCGTCTACGTAGAGAAAAATGTATAGGCGTAGCTTTACGCCACGCCTGATTTTCTTTTTACCTGCTGCTTAACTATATATTTCCGATGGGAACTATGGTAAAGTACTTCCTTTCGGCTATTTAATCGAATTTTATGTCAGTACCCGAGATTGCCTCTTTAAGCCTTAATACCGCCGCGATATATTCCTCGTCGGTAGTAAGGTGTTCGATAATCACGGGCATATCGGGATTTACCGCGTTAAGCTTGCGTAAATAGTACAGCACGTCGAAATCGCCCGTTAAAAGCGGAGCTTCGCTCGCGTTAAAGACTAGGCTGCCGCCAAGCTTTATATCTTTTAGATGAGCCGAAACAATGTACTTGCCCGTTTTTTCAAACAGGTCGTCCATAAACTCGCGCTGGAAAAAGAATCTCTCGGGAGAACAGATAAGATTGACCGCGTCCATGTGCACACCGAATTTAGGACTGTTCACCGCTTTAATAAGCTCGAGATAATTGTCGGCGCTATAGGGTACGCACCAGGGCATGGGTTCGAGCGAATAGACCGTGTTTTTCATTTCGGACTTTAAGATTATTTCGCGCGTAACGTCTACGACTTTATTAAACGTATCCGACGAAAAATTTTCTCTGCAACCGCCGTCCCACTGCGTTTTATTCCTCGAGCCGCTTATATTGACCACACACTCGGCGCCTACGTACTCGGCTAAACGACACGCCGCTACGGTACGGTCGATATTCGCTTGCCCTGCCTTATCGTCGAGAAGATTGCACCACACGCCCAGCTCGGCGATCGTTATTCCGTAATCACGGCAGGCTTTGGCGTAACCGTCTATAACCGACCGATCGGCATCCGCCGAAACGGGAAAAACCGCGGCGGTAAGCCCGAGCGCAGCGTGCTTTTCCGCCCACTCTTCGGCGCACCTGTGTTCGAGCGGTTTTGCTATACCCAATTTCATCAGTCGGTATCTCCTTTCAGAAACCGCGCGTTGACACGCTCGTAAACTTCGTCGGCGATTTCGGGAACGCCGAAACTGCACGACGGAAGCACCTTATCGCCCGCAGCTTTAACATCCGTACAAGAATAATCGCCGCGGTATTTTTCGCGCTCGGCTTTATTGCGAAAATCGGGCACGGGAATCGCGCGTTTTCCTTCGAGAACCGACTTATATGCGAGTAGCCCCGGAAGCGCCATATCCAGCGCGGAATACACGTCGATAACGTATTTCTTTGCAACCGCGTCGCCTTTTATCGCGCCCAAAAAGCACCTTAGCGCGCAAAGCTCGGGACTTTCTCCGTTGCGCTTTATAGATGCCAGGCTTGCGTCGAAAACGGGCTTGTAGCTCTCGTGAGCACCGTCGCGGTCACGCTTACCCGCAAGAAATTTATGCACGAAGCCGCACGAATCTTCTTTGCTGCTCTCGAGCATACCTTTCGTTCCGAAAACCTCGATATACGACAGCCAGGGACGCTTAAGGTTGCCGTGCTTGCTCTTAGCCATTGCGCCATTCGTCAGCTGCATTATTTCCATGCCCGCACTGCCCGACCGTGCGCCCACTTCGGTCATATATTCTTGCGGCGGGATTTCGATACCCACCACGTCTGTTGCGCGTTCGCCCGTTATATACAATATCGGACCTATGCTGTGCGTGCAATAAAACGTAGACGGAACAAAGTTTCGCCAGTGGTTGCGGTCGCCGCGCGTCAATCTCGGCCACTTGCTCGCGCAGTCGTGAATGAAATCGCCTTCTATACAGGTTACCTTACCTATCTCGCCGCGCTCGTAGCACAGCCGCATTTCAAACACACTGTCGAAATAGCAGTACTGTTCGGCATAAGCGTAAACCTTACCCGACTTTTCCACCGCCTCGACAAGCTCCACCGCCTCGCCCGAATTCTGCACGGGCAGAACCTCGCTCATTACGTGCTTGCCCGCGTTTAACGCACGGATAGCATAGGGTGCATGTTCGTTGGCGTAGTTAGCCAAGATTACCGCGTCGATATCCGCGCTCAACAGCTCGTCGTAGTTCGAAACGCCGCGTATACTCTGTCCGAGACTTTTCGCCACCTCTTCGGCATGCCTTAAAATCGGCTCGTAGGTGTCGCAAACGGCAACGACCTCAATGTCGTCGAACGCATTCACACTGCGCTCGAGAATCTCCAAACCTCTGGTGGCGCCCAGCACACCCAATCTTATCTTTTTCATCCTCTCTCCTTCATTTTTCGCCGTTCGCTTTCGGGCGAACAACCGCGGAATTTTTTATACATTCTCGAAAAATACAGCGGATCGGAAAATCCGCAAACGCGCGCGATTTCGGAAATATTCATTGCGCTTGCCGACGTCAGAAGCGTATACGCTCTGTCCGTTCTCAGCTTATTGAGAAAGCGCACGGGCGTTATTCCGTAAACGCTTTTAAACTTCAGCCTGAAATAATCGTCCGAATAATGCGTTTTCGCGACCGCGCCCGCAACGTCGAAATCACAGTCGGAATAGCTCTCGCGGATCTCGAGATAAACCTTTTCCACCCAACTCAAGTGCTCGCCCGAGTCCGAAATCTGCTTGCTCAGCATTGCTTTAAGCGGCTTGATTAAATCCCGGCAAATTTCCTTATCGATGAAATAATAGTAATATATTATTCTGATAAGCTCCGATACGCACCCTTCGGCGGTGTCCGCCACCTCGATTACCTCACTGCCCGTCACAAAAGGCAGCTCGAAATCGATACTGACGTTTTTGAACGTTCCGTCCGAAACCGAACCGTGCCGTAGCCCCGGCGGCACTATCAGGATTTTGCCGGGCGAAAAAGCTACGTCGCCCGAGTCCGTCCTTAAAAAACCGCTACCCGATAAATAGTACAGTACCTCCGCGCATTCGTGCACGTGCAACGGAAATTTCTTTACGTTCTCTTCGGTTACCCACAAATCGAAGCCGTCGTTTCCGCTCATAATCGCCCTCCGCTTTACTGTTATATTTTAGCACGGACAGACCGAGCTCGTCAATACATTTAACCGACGGAATTATGGACAAAAGATATATTGAAAATCCCCTCGGCTCATTCCGAAGGGATTTTGTGTATTGCTTATAGGGTCTATCCACCAATGCGTTTTATATCTATTAACGCGTCAGATGACGGTAAACGATTATTCTCTCGCCGCCGGACAGAGGCAGGTTGATTTCGGGGTTTTGGAGCATGACGAGCTCGGGGGTGGAGCCTAGCGCCTTGGCTACGTCCCACAGCGTTTCGCCCGCGCGAGCAACGTGAATGGAGATAGCCGACGAGGGAAGCTCGCGCGCCTCGCCCTCGGTAAGCTCCGAAATAACGCACTTGGTGGTAACGCTAGTCGCTTCGAGCTCGACCGCAATATCGGCACGAATATCGATTTCGTTTCCGCGGCGAATCTTGAGCGTTGCGGAAGTGACCTCGCCGCGACCGCTAAGCTCGTCGCCTTCGGTCAGACCCTCGACACGGCTCTTGAGCGAGAACGGAAGTTCGACCGCAACCGAATTTTTGGAGTTGGCTTCGGCGCTGTAATATATAATGTTGCCGCTGACTATACCTTCGATTAATGCTTCGCCGTTCAGCGCAACAAGATTGGTAACGTTAAGCTTTAACGCAGTCGCCGCCAAAATGTTGTCCACTATGGGCATATTGACCTCGAGCGTGACACTGCCCTCGACGTGATCGGTAACGGTGACCGCAGGCTTGTTTTTATAGATATTGACGCTCTCGCTGGTAACTAACAGCTCGTTGCTTACACTGAACGCGTCAACTATAACGTCGCACGCCGCTTCGGAATAAACGCAGTAATCGAACTTAAGCGAGTAATCAAACAGTACCGCCGAGCTGTCGTCGGCAATTTCCATCTTGGTGTCGCCGCTGAGCGAAACAGACGCAAGCACCGTGTCGCCCGGTCTTGCTTCCGCCGCCTCGAGCTCTTCGCTAAACGGAGTTTCGATACGGTAAGACGCAAGCAGTCCGTCCTCGGTCTCGCCGCAAATCTCGCTTATGACCGTACCCTCGATAGTTACCGAATCCACGCCCGCCGTGCGATTTACTATAACCGCTTTGTGCTCGGCAAGCAGTACTTCGGTTATTTTAACGTCGTTAAGCGTTGCCGAAAGAGTGGATACTCCGCTGCCCTTCGCCGCCAGAACCGAATAGTCCACACGGTCGTCGTGAGTGTACAGACCCTCGCCGCCCGACGAAAGATATTTGAGTTCTTCGCCGACACTCGCGTACAGCGAAATTTCCACTACCGACGCGAGCTTGATCTCGTTCGCCGATACGCTCGCAATGTCGGTATCGAGTACCGCGGACGAAAGCATGGGCGAAAGCTCGTTCGTAATCGCCCCGTCCTCGATCTTGTCGGAAAAGTCCGCGCTGTAATCCATACTGTGATTGCGCCCGTCAACGTCGAGGAACAAAACCTTGAAGTTGACACGTCCGCTGTAACGCGCTTCACCCGTGAAAACTTCGGACGCGCTTATCGCGCTGTCGGCGGTGATGGAGAGAACACGGGCAATAACCGTGTTCGGCTGAGGCAACAGCCGCGCTTCCACGACAGCCTGAGTCTTAGCCAATCTCCTCTTAGAGTTTAATTTTACTACTTCAAAAACGGGTTCGAAAGCCATCGGCTAACCTCCTAAAAAATAATTTGTCCAAAGTAACACTATATTTTATAGTCAAGCTTATCCGATTATGACTTATTTTACTAAAAATTTTTTTAAAAGTGAAGATTTCTCACTTCGTTCGAAATACCCAAATAAAAATAATGTCGAGATTTCTCGTCGAAACTCGTTTCACTCGTCTCTCGCTCGAAATGACATTACAGTATAAAAACGTATCGGACAAATACTAAGCTTAGTATTAACCCGAGACGTTTATTCTATTTTGTCATTCCGAGCGAGCGGTTACGCGACGAGGAATCTCCACCAATAAAAAAGAACGCGAAATCAAATCACGTTCTTATATATATTATAAAGATTAGCTTATAATGATTTTAATTTTATGTCGCCGCAAACAACGTCGCTGTACGAACACGACAGCGACCCGATAGCCTTGTCGCCGTTGATTTTGAGAACGAACACGCTCGGATAAATCCCCGCAAGCTCGCCCTCGTACTTAATGATCTTTTTTCTGCCCTTGTTGACGCTTATCCTGAGCTTCTGCCCGACCAGCGCCGCCACATCGTTTTTAACTTCGTCAATACTTACCGCTCTCTTTCTCATGCGGTAATTATATCCTACTTAGAAAAACTTATTCCTTATTTTTAGTCAGAACCTTGCGGTAGCCGTCGCCGTTCTTAACGCACTTCGACACCCTCGACAGCGTTGCCGACGAAATATCCGTAGCGGCAATGACCTGCTCGTAGGTATATCCGTTCAGTAACATCTTAGCCGCGGTAAGCCGCTGCGCCATCGCCGTAATCTCTCCCGGCGTGCATAAATCCGCAAAAAAGTTTTTGGCGTCCTTTGCTGTCTCCAAGCTCGCAATCGCCTCGAATAACTCTTCTCCCCTCATCTTGTGTTTAGTGTTCATCACCCTCTCCTTGATTAAAGATAGTGTTTTATTTCGGCAAAGTATATTATACTTCATTTTGATAAAGCAAGTAAAGCGTTTTAAAGTATATTTCCGAAAAATCCGAAAATATAATACGCCTTATTTTGGTTTTATATATTTATAAGGATAAAAGAATTAAAGCTCGTCGTCCCCGGCGTCCTCTTCCTCTTCTTCGTCCTCGTCATCCTCGTCAAAATCCTTGGGATCGATATTGTAATCGAAATCGTCGGGAATGGACATGATTTCCTCGTCTTCCTCTTCTTCCTCGTCCTCTTCGCTTTCTTCTAACTCCGACAAAAGAATATCCGACTCTGCATCATCCTCGGGAACGTCATCGTCCACGAAATCACGCCAAGCGTCCTCGTTCTCCTCTTCGGCGGCTTCCTTCGCGTCTCTTTCGCGTTTGCACAAAAAGCAAATCTCTTCGTCCTCGCCGATGTAATTCACCTTGCAAATAGGACAAAGCTTTTCTCCCGTAAGCTCGTCTTCTTCGGGTATAAGTATACTCGGGTCAAGTAATCCCATCTCGGCTTTGCATACCTTGCAATAACCGTCTTCTTCGTCAATATAATTAAGTTCGCAGCGCGGGCACAGAATGTATTTGGGCTTGTTGTCGCTCATACAAAATTCTCCGTTGTTTTCTTACTGCAATATTATATGCAAAACCGATACTTTTGTAAACTGTTTTAAGCCCCTTTTCATGATTTTTTTATGCCCGAACGTCAAAAATTTTCAGTCCCCTGCTTTTTGCATATTGAATAGTAGACGCACTTCCTCCCTGCCCCGAATAATCAAGTGCTATTACAGCCGACGACTTGTCCACCATATATCGGTTGCGCATGAAAAAACAATACCGATTGTACTGCTGCGATATAACCGTCACGTAATTGCTTTTCTTAATGATTTTATTATATCGCTCCTGCGATTCCACACTCCACCTGTCTGCCTGCTCGGGACACGGAACCGCACACTCCAGCTTTATATCGTACTCATCCATAACCTCCAAAACCGCCTCGGCAAAAAACATGTCCCCGCCTTCGGCTACCCCGCCGACAAAAAGCCTGTAGCCTTGTTTTGCCAACTCCGCCACTGTTTCTTTTATATTGACTTTTACCGCCTTGCACTGCTCCGATTCTTCGTCATAACCCCACGGCAACTTATTCGGTCGGTTGCCCGTAAAACAGCAAACCTTTTTCTCGTCAAACTTAGGCACTTGCTTTGAATCACTATAAAACATTTTAAATCTCATATCCTTGCTCGATATTTTATCACATTCGTCCCTTTCTGTCAATTCCTGCGCCATAAGCAGCGCGCCCATCTTAAAGAATCTACGTTGCACAGCGTTTAACTTTATCTTCTCTATGCTTTCTTCTAATTCTATAATGTCATCCAATATCTTTTTCAGTCCGTATAGTTCAATGGCATCATTGAGAAAGTTTTCATAATCGTAGTTATCCTTTATTTTATTCTCTTCTTCCATTTGTACCTCTTATAATGTGGAGATTTCTCCGCTACGCGTTCGAAATGACATTACAGTGCATGGGCTTGCTTCTGTAATTCCGAGCAAAGCATTTTTTGTCATTCCGAGTGAGGCGCGAGCCGACGAGGAATCTCCACCTTTTTCACTCATAAATTTAGCTCACTATGTTTATAATACAATAGTTTCTATTGTAATGTCAACCATTTTACAATAGTTTGTGTTATAAGTTTCCATATGAGTGATATTTCAAAAACAGTTGGAAAAAAACTAAGAATTGGACGCGAGCAAATAAAATATTCTCAACAGAAAGTTGCAGAACGTATAGGTATGCCGC
>CAZBTB010000030.1:0-9891 GCA_964494605.1 uncultured Lachnospiraceae bacterium | reverse complement strand
GGAGAAAGCCGCGTGCATTTTGCGGGCAAAACCTTTATCGAAAAGGCGGGCACGGTAAGATTTTTGCCCAAAATGAAAAACCCCGATTATTATGTGGATATAATCGAGCCGGGCGAATGTATAGATATTTTTTTCGACGCCGACTTCCCTATATTTCCGTCGGTCGTGTCCGTCGACTGCTCGGACAAAACAAGCCTTCGAAGCGATTTCGAGCGTATAATCCGCATGTGGCTTAAAAATACCGAAACGTCGTACTTGGAGTGCATGTCGCTGTTTTACAGGATTTTAGCCGCGCTTAAAGCCGAAAGCTATCTGCCCACCGATCGGCTAAGCAAAATCGAGGCGGGAATTACCTATCTCAACGAACACTGCTTCGACGCCGAAATCGACTACTACGAGCCGAGCGCGCTGTCCGGAATAAGCTATACGTATTTCAAACAGCTGTTTATTAAAAAGTTCGGCGTGACACCCGTAAGATACGTGACCGTTCTGAAATTAAAGCGCGCCGCCGAAATGCTTAAAACGGGACTGTTCGGCGTGTCCGAGACCGCCGAAGCGGTAGGCATAAACGACGTGTACTATTTTTCAAAGAAATTCAAAGCCGAATACGGCGTTTCGCCCAAGACCTACGCAATCGGTATAACTACGGAATAACAAAAAACGACTGCCATGGATTAAACCGTGACAGCCGTTTTTCTATTACAATAACTTCAACAGATAATGTACGGGTATTGCCGACCAACCGTGGCAAAGACTGCCCGCGCCGCCGAAATCGTCAGCACCCAGCTCGGTTTCCCAAAAAGTCGTAGCGCCCTTAAGAAGCATCTTGCCCCAATTCGCTCGGATGTCGTTTAAGACGTAATTGCTATAGCGCTCGTCCGTCATTAGCAATGCGTCGTAAACAAAACCCTTCATGGACAGCGTCTCTGGGATAAGGCTTGCGTCGCCGACTATCGCCTCGGCGGTTTTTCCGTCACCCACGCCCGCTATCAGCGCAAAAGCGTTACCCAGCTTGCTTGCGCTATTGTTGTCGGTGGATAAACGGAATTTGCCGTTACCTATGTAGAAGGTGTTTTTTATCGCCTGTTTTGTCGCGCTCAAATCGGAGACCGTGCCGAAAATTTTATCGGCGGTCTCTTTCGCGTAAACATACGCGCAGTTTAATATAAGGTCGTAACGCAAGGGATTGTCGTCCGCACCCCTCGAAATCTCGTGGCTGTTATTCGCCCCATCGCTCCATTCGTAAAAGTTCCAATATGGGTACGGCAGGTCCGCAATAAGTCCGCTCTCTTCCGCCCGAGCGTCGAACGCGCTCATAACCTTTTTAACGGCGGCGAGCACTTCGGGCGCGAGCGTTTCGCCCGTATATTCGGAAAACTCGTAAGCCGCAACGGGAAACATAAGCGAGAAGAACGGAATGGGGATATCTTTTCCCGTCGGAAAACACAACGGCATCATTCCGTCGTCGCGTATTCCTCGCGCCATAAAGATAAGCGCATCGCGCTGATAATCGGCGTTTTCAAAGACCTCGTAGCCGATAAGCATCTGATTTCGACTGTCGAGAACGTACATCGCCTGCTCGCGCCACGGGCAGTCCTCGTAACGCTCGTGACGGCAGCACATTAGCGTTCTCACCGCGGTTTCGTAAATATCGCGGTCAAGTCCCGTAAGCTTTTGTGGAACGGGTTTCGGTTTAGTCGGATACATAACCTCGCGGAGCACGATCGAATTGATTGAAACGTGCTTAGCGTAAATATCCAGATACCGCCCGGCTAATCGGCGGAATCTGTTGATAAATTTGTTTTCGCCTTTCTTAGAGATATACTCGACGCTGAAATCGCGTCCGTCTATCAATCGGCGCACCTTTCCGTCAAGTAAATGCTCCCCGTAAGCAACGGTGATTTTCTCCGAACACTGGGCAACAAAATCCATTTCCAAAAATCCGACCGTTTCCCGCCCTAAATCCACGCGGAAACCGAAGTCGGTTTTTTCACACTTAACAGCCTTGTCGGCAGGCAACAAAACCAGGTTTTCGAGCTTTCGCGCATGTAGCTCTATTTCGCCGAGTTCTTCGCTATTGCCGTACTCTGTTTCTCTCTTTGTCGCGTCGAACAGATACGAAAAACCCATTTGCCCCGTAATAACTTTTTTATAACCCGCTTTGTAATACGGATTGACACGGGAGAGAATTGCGCTATCGGAGCGAAGCAAAACCTTTTCGTCGGACGATATTTCAAACGCCAGAAACGGCTCGCTCGCGATATACCGCTGACTGTTTTCGCCCAAATGCCAAACGGTAATATCAAGCTCATTGCGCCCCTCGCAGTCGAGCTTAAACTCGAAATACTCGCGGTAATGCGGATAATCCTGACACGAACCGAACCCGACGGATTTACCGCTCAGCTTAACGTCGAAACACCCGTCGCACGCAATGCGCAAAACGGCGTTGCCCGAATAATCGAATTCGCCCTTAAAGTCTGCGTATACGTCCGCACCGCTTGCTTTTGCGTTCCAAATCTTTGTTGCTTTCATAAAATTCCTTTTCCTACCATTTGTAATTCCACTTGCTCGGCGGCACAGTCGCGTCGACATTTGCAATTTGGTTTTTGCTCGTATCGCCCCAGAAAGTAGGACGAACGTCAAACTCGCGCATTTTGCCGACAAGCCATTCGTTTTTTCTTAACGCTTCTTGCTTTTCTTCTTCCGAGCCGCGCGCCAAAACGTTTTCCATGTTCCGGAATAAATCGTAATAAACGATATTCATCAGCACCTTTTCGAGCCGTGCTTTATACTCGCCCTTCGCCGAATTTACAGCGTTATTTATGAGCGCGTAAGCCTTTGCCGTAAACTCGTCGGTCTTATCCTCGTCTATAAGCCTAGCAACCGACTTACTCCCGTCCAAAGTAAAGCAGTCGTAGCTTGCGTGAGAGCCGCGCGAGCAATCGTAAAGAAGCTTAATATACTCGGTAACTGCTTTACCGCCTTCACCGTAAAACGCGGCACAGAACTCTTCGATATGCTTATTATACTGCTTATCGGTCATAGACGGATTCCACATGGCTTTACTCATAACGTAGCCGCGCAGCTCGGGCATTCCGATAAAGCCGCACTCTCTGTCCCAATCGGTGTCGTGCGCGCCCTCGTTGAAAACGCCCTTTACTCCGAACTTTTCAAACGTTCTTAAGTTTGGCAGGTAATTGTATAATGTGGGCAAATCCATAAGCTCGTGCTTAAAGCAGTTGATATAGTCCCAGATAAAGACGTTACCGCACATCTTGGTCCACAGTCGGAGATTATCGACCTGCGACGCGTTATATTCGCAACCGCCTATTTCATGCACGCCGCAGCCGCCTATGCAGTATTGCACCATGATATTGGGCGCAAGCTCGAACTCGCCGTTAAGCTCGCACAGGCTCATATAAGCAAACGTATGGATAAGCACTTTGGGGTGACGCTCGTAAACCTTATACGCCACGGCATTGATAAAGTCGTAGTAAGCGCGCGTAAGTCCCACTTTTGCCACTTTCTCGGCGCACTTGTCGCACGTACAGAAATTTTTATTGTCGCCCTCACTTACCGACACTATATTGCACTCGGGGTTTTGTGCAAGTAACTTATCTATCTCGACGACAACCGCGTCGACGGCATCCGCGTTTGTCATGCAAACCTGTCCGTTTCTGTCGGTAAGACGCTTGCCGTCAACGAGCGAAAAGTACTCGGGATTGCTGTTTATATAAGGCTTTAACAGAAATTCGCCCGTAAGCGAATGTGCGGGAATACCGGCAAAACGCCAGCCGCCGCCCTCGCTTTCGCTAAAGCCGCGTTTACCCCACAGACAGGAATCGAGACGGTTTTTAAGGCTCCACTCCTTGTCCGTCGTGTAAAGCGACAGCACGTCGCGGAACAGAAACGGACTGCACTGACTGTCCGAAAAATCGGTCAGCTCGATATCCGCCGTCGGCAATGTTTCGATTGCGGGCGTAAAAAACCTGCAACCGCATTTTTCGAGCAATTCAAACACCGCGTAAATAACGCCGCGCTTGCCGCCCTCGAAGGTAAGAACGTTCTTTTCGAGCGAAAGGGTAAACGCGTCGTCGTTTCCGTCCGTAAATATAAAACGAACTTCGCCCTTGTTGCCGCTTAAATCCTTGCCCGTCAGCTTTTTTACATACTCGCGCAAATATTTTTCCGCAGTTACGGCTTGAGTAAAATCCGCTTTCGTTACGCAAAAATCGTTGATTGAAACACCGTTAAGTACTATTCTCATGTTACACCCCATAAATCCGAATTATAGTATCTTAAGTATACACCGCCGACTTAAATATTGTCTTGCTTTTTTCCAACCGATTCTTGCTGTTTTATAACACGTCACTGCCTGTTTTTTTTTGCAACTTGAACGAATAACATTACGGACGCCGCGGTAAAGCCGACTCCGACTATCAGCATAATTATAAAAATCGGTGTAAGCGATTCTACGAATACGCACTCCGACGGCTTGTCGGGATTGTAAGCGATTTCGCGCGTTACGCCGAGGGAAGGACGGATATTTGAGCTCGAGTCGCTTTTCTTGCGGTAGTTCTTGCCGTCCACCGTGTAGCTGACGATTTCGCGATACATATAATCGTCGTCATCGTCGTCCCAATCCGCTTCGTAATCGACGACGACAGCCTGAGTATGCGGCCAGCTGTTTATCTTTCTTTCGCGTTCGTTTTTGAAAATAAAGGCACCGACTGTAAGTCCTATCCCCAAAATCAATACGAATATTCCAACAAACAATTCCGTCTTTCTTGTAGATTTACCCATAACGTTCACTCCGATAACGAGTATATCATAAATTTTGTTTAATCGCAAGGATTTTAGGATATAAAAAAAGAGGTCTTGACAAGACCTCTCTTTTCGGTTATTTCTTTTCTTCGGTAGCCGCAACCTCTTTCGCGACGACAACCTTTGCCCCTGCGGGCTCGGGCGCCGTATCGAGATCGTCGTCGGCATCACCGTCGGCAAATAAGTCGGGCTCGGCATCGACGGGCTCTTCTTCGGGCTCGATAGGTTCGGCGTCTACGGTTGCCATTTGTTCGGCTTGCATAGCGTTAACCATTTCGGCCAGCTTCTCAAGCGGCGTCTTTTCGGCTTTTGCTTCAACCTCGGGCGTTGTTTCGGCTTCTTCCGGCTCACCGGACTTGATGTCCGTAAGTATGGAAATCAGCTCGTCTGTCGCACCTGAAGAACGCACTGTCTTCTTTTTGGGGAAGCTACTCTTTTTGACCTCAACCTTTTTGATAAGTCCGTGGCGGATAAGCGTTTCGGTTGCGGTAAAGGGAACGACGTAGTTGGACGGCTCGATGTGCATCTTCGTCATGCCGTACTCGGTAAACGTCCTGTCGATAAGCTCCTTTGCCCAGTTGTGCTTTCTGTCGCCCTTGACGCGATACATAAGCGGCGTAGCCGTATTCTTATTCCTTTGCGACAGATCCTCAACCTTGTACTTGGAGTCCGCGTAGTTTTTCGGATCGGATGCTAAGCACAGGCACAGCGTCTTGCCGCGAATGACGAAGCTTGCTACGATTGTTCTGCCGTAACGGAATGATTCGCGCTTCCAGCTTTTTGTCGAGGTGATACCCTCGTGCCCCATTATGTAGTTCTTAAGCTTCGAGTAGCGGGTCTTGAGTTCCTCGTCCGCCTGAATGAGCCTTGCCTCGAAGCTGCGGTTGTAGCGAATACCCATTGCCGCGGCAACCGCTTCTTCGCGGTCGATTTCGGGAATGGTGTTGCCCACGATCTTAATAAGCTTTTGCTTGATAAGAACCTCGGTGGACTTATACGGAAGCGTAAAGTCCTTGGCGGCGTAACGCTCGTTTACGGCGGTATCGAAGCCCGCCATTACAATGTCGATAAGCTCTTTCGCCCATGCCGTCTTGCGGTCGCTCGTAATTCTGTACATACAAGGCATGTTGTTATTTTTGGAGCGCCCCGACATATCCTCTACTTTGAACTTCGTGTCGTCGAAAATCTTGGGATCGGTAGCAAGGCTGAGGCACAGCGTCTTACCGCGAACGGTGAAGTTGGCTATGTTCTGTTTCCCTATATGGAAGGTTTCACGCCGCCAGCTCATGCGCGCCTTGACGCCCTTGAACATAAGCAGACAGTTCTTTAATTCCGAATAACGCGCCTTTAAGTCGTTGTCGGCTTGAGTAACGCGAGCGGTAAAACTGCGGTTGTAACGAACGACTGCGCCCGTTTCGGTAAGCTCCACCTCGAGGTTTTCGGTCTCGTCGTCCTCGTCGGGAGCAACGTCCATTGCTCCGACCTCGGTGTCTTCGGGTTCGACCGCATCCTCGAAAACTTCCTCGTCCTCGATTTCCTCCTCTTCTTCCTCTTCCTCGGCGGCGGTAGCGACAACCACTCCGCCCTTATAAGCATAAGTAGAAGCGCCGATGTTGCCCGCGCGCATTGCGCTCAGCTTTTGCAACAACGCGTCACGCTGCTGCTGGAGCTGTTTGGTGTGCATTTTGTGCACGCCGCGCTTATGGATAAGATAGATGATAAAAACGTTGAGTGCGATAAGTCCGACAAACAAAACGGAACAGAGCACAATGAGCACAATCTGTAAGGGTGAAAACAGGCTAACCGCTAACGAAAACAGGATTAAGTTATTCATGCCCGTACTCCTCCTTGAGAATCGTCCTTAGGCTCTGCGGCCTCCAGGCGTTTTTTCTTACGGTACTGCACGAACAGAACGGTAGCAACAGCCGCCGCAACGAAGTCCGCGCCTCCGATAGAACCGATTACGATACCGAACAGAACGTTGGAACCGTGAATCTTCCAAGCGTAAGGCAACGTGATTTCGGTCGTGCCTTCCCACTCGTAGTTATCGGGATCGCTAAGCGCAATATAAGCAGTGAAATCTCCGCCGTAACCGGACATATTATCGGTTATCGTCATTATCGCCGGATCGAAGCCCTCGGGGAAGAACTCGAGGATAGTTCCGTTGACCATAAGAGCGGGATTGTCCGTCTTAGGCGCCGCAACCACCTTTTTGGCTACGCTCCACCGCAAAACGGCATTGCCGTCGGCGTCTTTAGGTACGTCGCTGCTCCACTCGTAATTGTCGGCGTCGATGATTATTACCTTGGCTTCGTAAGAGCCCGCATTGGTGTAGTGCAGAATGTAATCGCTGCCCGAGCGCTCGATGTTGCCGAAGTTGATGTCCATCTTCGTATTGTCGAGGTTGTGGACCTTAAGACTCAGAACGTCGCCCGTGAACACGTTGTTGGTGTTGTTGACTTCAAGCGTAGGCGCAGAAAGCTTGACCGTATCGATCGTAAACTTAACCGGCTCGCTGTCGAAGCGCGCGAAGTTGTCCGTCGCATAAACGGTTACGCGCACGAAGTACTCGCCCGCACCCCAATCGGAAGGAACGGCATTGGTGTACTCTTCGCCGTCCTTGGAGTACATGAACTCGATCTTACCGTACTTGACTTTGGCGGTGGGTCTGTTTTCGGCGCTGTACTGACCGTACGTCCAGCCTTTGATTGTGATTTCGGAAACAAGCGCGTTGCTTGCCTTGACAATCTCGAACGGAACTCTCACGTCGCTGCCGTCTACTCCCAACCACTGATAGTTGTTGGAATCCTTTAGCCTTAACGTTACGTAATGTATACCCACGTCGACGTACTCGCCGTACGTAATCGAGGGCATTCCCTCTTCGATAAACTCGCGACCGGGATAGATTACCTCGTAACGGTCGGTATCGGAGATTTCGGGACGCTGAGCGCTACCCGTAAATTCCTTGGTCGGAATTACGATCTCGCTTGCATCGAGAACACGACGGCCAACGATGAACTGAGCGCTGATTCTGCCGTTCTCGAGGTCGAGCACGTAGTTGCCCAAAGTATTGTTGTTGAGGCGGTTGACCGTAACGGTATACGTACCTGCCAGCTTCGGAACATACGGAGAATCGTAATCGTCTTCGCTGCCGTTTGCCCGTCCGGTGTAAATGTAACCGAAGGAGAAGTTGTTCTTGTTAAGCTTAACGGGTTCGTCGCCCATATTCGTAGCGTAAACGTTTTCAACCTCGGCAGGAGAAATATTATCCGAACCGTACTCGCCGCCGCCCGGTGCAAGATCGACGCTGATTTTGCAGGGCTCGATCGAATACCAACCTGCGATATAGGTTACCGCATAGTTGATGTTCTTCTCTGTGTCGCTCGTAGCGGTAATCTGATATTTGCCGACGTTGGACGTCTGACTTGCGTTGACCGAAAGCGTGGTATGGAGATCCGCTATATCCAACACTTCGCCGCGCGGAGTAAGAGTTACGCCCTTGTTGTTGATATCGAACGCCTCGCCGTAAACGCCGCTTGCATTGCTGCCGATTTCCACCGTAACGGCTTTTCTCAAAACCTCGAGACGGCCGTTGACAGCGGCAAGATAAATATCGTAGTTTATGTGCTGTACGCCGAGAACCATATCGGTATCGCCGTCGACGTCAAGCTTGATTTCATACGTACCCGCATTGAGTTTGTCTACGTCTAAGCTGCCGTCTTCGAGTACGACCTTGACGTTTGTCAGATCGAGCGATACGTTAGCGCCGTTTATGCGGATGTTGGGCGTACCGTTAAACGTTTTTCCGTCGTCGAGGTAGAACTGCATTCCGTAAGTAAGCGTCGCATTGACGGACAGCTCTAATCTGCCTTTATCGATAACAAGCACTTGGTAAGCGACCGTATAATCGAGCGCTTCTCCGCTGTCGCTCAGCGAGCAGTAGTTGGAAGTCGATTTGCTTGCTACGCGCACGAAATAAGTACCCGCATTTGAAGGACGTACGGTTACCCACTTGTCGGCGGGAACGTCGGCGACCGTTTCGTACGGACCCTTCGCGGCGAATTGCATCTCGACCGAAGAGCTGTACGTAGCTCTTGCGTTTACCGAATAGCTTCCGCCGTAAGTCGTATTGTAAGTGTTGTTTTCGTCCCAGATGATTTCGTTGTCCGTAGCTTTTGCAACCGTCCAGACAAGCTTTCCGTCAAATCCGTCCGCCCACTTGAGGTTTTTGGTATCGGAAAGAACGAACTCGATATTGTACGTACCCGCATTGGTTACGAAGAACGACGTTCCGCCGGTTACCGTAGCGCGGTCGCCTTCGCTGAACTTGTTGACGTAAGCTTCGGACGAATGGCCGACCACCGCGGTACGACGGCTGCCCGTGTACACGGTATCCTTACTCGTAAACTCGGGAGCGTTAACCGTCTTTTGCTTGATTTGGAACAGCAAGAACGCCTGAGCGGAAGAATAATCGCCGTAGCCGCCGAAGTACGCCTTGACTACGTACCAGCCCGCTTGAGTAGGCACGCTGCGCTTGAAAGTCAAGCTTGCCGCATCGCTGTCGTTAACGGGAGTACCTGCAAGGCTTTCGCCCGGCTCGGCGGGAGCAAGGCTGCCCGCTTCGGCATAGGTAAACGAAATGGTTCCTTCGACATTTCCCGTTAAGCGTGCCGTCGGGTCGACCGCCTCGTCGGAATAAGTCCAGCCCGTAATCGTAAAGTCTAAGATATCGACCTTGCCGTCTTTTATCGTAACGGTAAACGACAAGCTGAGCGAATCGGAATCGCTGCCGTTTTCGACGTTGAGCGCCCATTCGTAGTTGTTAAACGCGTTGGTGTTTAGCTGCAGCGTAACCGTATATTCGCCCACCGCAAAAACCATAATACCGAGACTGTACTCAGTTTTGTTATAATCGGTGACGGTATAGTTGGTTCCGTTCTCGCGACGGGTAAACGCAATAACGTTCATGATCTCCTCGCGGAAACCTTTTATATCGTTGGTCGGTTCGGTTGCATCCTCGTCGTATACGCAGGAAATCTCCGACCACGCGAGAGTGAGCTGTTTCTT
>CAZBTB010000029.1:0-9963 GCA_964494605.1 uncultured Lachnospiraceae bacterium | reverse complement strand
CAGTCGTTTTTCATCCGGTAAAAGTTCTCCGTCTGCATCTTTCTCATTGGTCATTGTACGATATTTAAGCAATCGTATAATTCGCTCTTCGCCGTATGTACCAAACGGAACACCTTGTTTAGCGCATTGCCTTTTGGATAATTTTTTTCTTCTTCCCGGACGTTTTTGCACAAAGAACGGATTCCCTTTCATCGCTATTGCGCCAATAATCGTTAAAATCAAAAACAATGGCGAGAAAACCAATATTGCAATTAAACTCAAGACGATATCGTAAAAACGTTTAAAGAACTGTTTATATAACAATGCAGACAGCAATATCCACACTGCTACGCATACAACGTAAAGTATCGTTATTCCCCACCAAGTAGTGGTCATTATGCGGAAAAATTCTTTCATTTAATCAAAGCACGCTCGCACTATTTTTATTATCGTTTCCTGCGCTTCTACTGTCATTTTATTGTCACTCGGCAAGCATAACCCACGGTTGAATATATCCATTCCGACATCTACGCCACTGCCCGCTATATAAGCATTTGTTCTTCCCCTGCCGTTACCTTCTCTTGTGACAAACCCATTCATCCTGAATATAGGCTGCATATGCATGGGCTTCCATATAGGTCTGCCTTCGGCATTGTATTTCGCAAGCGTTTCGAGTATCTCTGTCGGGCAGCTCTTGCCTTTTTCTTTAATAAATAGCGACTCACACTCTCCGCGCACTTGTTTGCACATCGCTTTTTCGTCAATAATCATGCACGATAACCAAAAATTAGGAACCGAATTTTTATCGTCATACGGATTCATCGTAACGGGCAAATCTTTAAATCCCTTTTTATACCGTTCATAAATAGCTCTTTTTTGAGCTATATGTTCTTCCAAATAAGGCAATTGTCCGCGAATAACACCGGCTATTACGTTGCTCATTCGGTAGTTGTACCCGAGCTCTTCATGCTGATACCACGGAGCATTTTCGCGACTTTGCGTACTCCACTTTCTTGCCTTATTTGCTTGCTCAGAACTGTCGGTTAAAAGCATTCCTCCGGACGAGCCTGTAATTATTTTGTTGCCGTTAAAGCTTATTATTCCAATATCACCGAATAATCCCGTCTGTTTATTCTTATACGTAGCGCCAAAGCTTTCGGCAGCATCCTCAACAATAACGGCACCGTGTCTATCGGCAATAGCACGTATTTCATCCAATTTACCCGGCACCCCGTATAAATTGGCTATCACTATATGTTTAACGTCGGGATATATCTCAAACGCTTTCTCAAGAGCTATGGGATCCATATTCCAAGTATCGCGTTCGGTATCAATAAATATAGGGACTCCCCCTTCATACACTACGGGATTAAGCGTCGCCGAAAACGTCATATCGGAGCAAAAAACTTTATCACCACGCTTTACTCCCGCAAGCTTAATCGCTAAATGCAATGAAGCCGTTCCCGTGCCGAGTGCTACGGCATACTTACATCCTATTTTTTTTGCTATCAGATTCTCGATTTCATTTATGTTTTCGCCAACCGTCGACATCCAATTTTTCGAATAAGCATCAGATATCCATTTTAGTTCTTCACCGTGCATTGTGGGTGAACTGAGCCAAACCTTGTCGCTAAACGGAATAAATTTGTTATCTTGTGTAAATGCCATTAAGGCTCACCTCCACAGTTTTTACATCATTGATTGCACTTGAAGCGGATATACCAAGAATTATTATACAATATTATAGATTTAAAAGCAATAGATAATAATGTTTTTAGAATAAATAATCTCAAAAAGTTCCTTACCAATATTTTTACAATGTTAAAGGCGCACCGACAAAGGCACGCCTTTTCTTATTTATTAGACTTTATAGCTTAAAACTTTTTGAGCGGATATTCTTTCATCACTTCGGTAAACGATTCTTTACCTAAGAAATAGTTTGCATATTCGAGCACTTCGCGTTCGTCGATTTTGCCCTCTTTAACCAACTCGAAAGCGTCCGCAGCCTCGGTTTTTTCGTTCGGCATGGGAACGAGCTTAAGCAGCGAGAACGTAATCTCGTCGATTTTGCCTTCCTTAAAGTACACGTAAAGCATGACACTGAATTTTTTGTTCACGGTGCACTCGGAATGATCCTCGGGGTGGTAGAACAGCGAAAAATACGTATTGCCCAAGCAATAGATATTTACCCTATCTTTGCTGTACGTACAAGGCTGAATGATATGCGGGTGGTTGGCAACGACCAAGTCCGCGCCAGCCTTATAAATAAAATCCACAAGCATTTTGCTATACGCTTCGGGCAGTTCGTTGTATTGTCCGCCCGAGTGCAACGCAAATATAACGACGTCGGCTTGCTTTTTTGCCTTTTTGATGTCCGCAGCCATTCTATCGAGATAAGGCTTTAAGATTGTCTTATAGACCTCGCTGTTTTCGTCGTAGTACTCTTTTGTCAGCTGCTCGATTTTTTCGGCGCTCTCCAAAAGGTGAATAGAGCCTTCGAGCGTTTCCTCGGGTTGAGTGAGGTTGACCATATATTCATGCCCCTTACTCAGAAACCTACGGTGAGCAAAAGCGTTTGTGCCGTACGTGTAGTTGAGTATCGCGACCTTTGTACCGCCCGCCTCAGTTACGAAAATTTCGTCGCGTTCTTTTTCCGTCGCGTTCAGTCCTAGCGTCGTTGCCCCCAAGCCGCGAATATTTTCGAGCGTCTTAAGCAGGCCTTCTTCGCCGCGGTCCATGCAGTGGTTATTTGCGAGCGTAAAAATATCCGCTCCGCACTTTATAAGCTCCTCGATATACTCTTTGGGCGTGTTAAAGCAATAGCGTTCGAAAACGTACTTCAATTCCTCGCCCGCAACGGGCATTTCTATATTTACGACCGTGTGGTCCGAGCCTTTCGACAAGCTCTTTAAGCCGTCGAAAATTCCGCCGAAGTCAAAGCCGTTTTCCGTTTTGTGCTTAAGTAGCGTATCCTCGTAACAGAGAAAATCGCCCGTAAAAGCTATTTTACCTCTTTTATTCATCACTCTTTTTCCTCCGCCTGTGATATTACAATTCTACCATAAGCGGAAATTAAAAACCTTAAAAATACTGCCTTAATTCCCTATTTTACGGCTATTCCTTCGAGCCGCAGCAAAAACCGCTTTTTGTCCAAGCCGCCCGAAAAACCGCCGAGCGCTCCACCCTTAGCCAAAACCCTATGGCATGGAACGATTACGGCAATGGGATTTCTGCCCACGGCATTGCCCGCAGCGCGAACGGCACGTGCATTTCCCGCGGCTTTTGCCACGTCGCCGTAACTCACGCTCGTCCCGTACGGCAAAGTGAGTAAAAACTCCCACGCCCTGCGCTGAAACTCTGTTCCGCAGTCGAACGCCAATGGCAAATCGAACTCCCGCCTCTTTCCGTCAAAGTATTCGCTTAGCTGAGTTTTGACCTTATTGAGTAGCGCTGTTTCTCTTTCCTCGCCGTCCGATTGCACTTGCCCGAACCTTAGTCCTACAAGCACGTCATTGTTTTCGACAAGCGTCAATATCCCTATGGGAGAATCGTAATAATAATAGTATTTCATAAAATCAATTTAAATGTCATAGTCGCCGGATTATGATCCGAATATTCAAACCCCGTATCGATGTTTTCGCGTGCAATTACACTGACATTATCCGAAACAATAAAGCCGTCCAAAACGACCGAATAGTTTTCGCCAGGGGTATACGGCATATCGGTACTTCGGCAGGTAGCGCAGTTGAGCGCGGCGACAAGCTTAAAACCGTCGGGTAAATCCTCGTCCTTGAGCCGATAGACCCACTCGGGAATTTCCTGGTTGCTCGGAAAATACGTGAGACTGTCTTTACCTTCGAGCGCGGCGTAAGCGGACGCAATGTCGTGATTAAAGTCGCCGCCCGCCACAACGTAGTTGCCTTTGTCGCGCTCATCTTTCAATACCGATCCAAGCATTTCGAGCTGTTTGGCGCGTATCGTGCCGCCCTCGTCATACGCCGACAAATGCGCGTTTATAAGCACTAATTCCCTGCCCTCTCGCGCCCCGTCAAGCGGTATTCTCGAAACCGAAAAACAGCGGTCGAGGTCGAAAAACTTAGTGGGAAAACCGTTGTCGACGGGGAACGACCGTCTTACGCTTGACGCTATCTTATACCTTGAAAACGTTACTATGCCCGCATTTGTCTTGCCGTGCGGATCGTGGAGTGGATACATAAGGTATGCCGAGTGAAAGTTTTCGGCGTATACGTAGGCACTGTCCTTTAACGTGCCGAAAAACTTTTCGAGCTGATTGACGCCCCGCGCACGGGTTGACTGTACGTCAACTTCCTGCAAAAATATGAAATCGGCGTCGACGGAAGCGACGGTGCTTGCCGCGCCCTCGGTATTTTTTATAACCGTAGCTTTGTCCTTGGCTTTGGAACCCGTACCGGCTACCTCTGTCCCGTCCTTCATTTTGCCGCTGTCCATGAAAAAGGAAAAGTCGGGCGCGTATGCTCCGAACCCGACGTTATACGTAACGATTTTAAACGTATCCTTATCCGCGCTTTTTTCGACGTTGTTATACACCTCGAGCGCGAAATTATCCTCAATGCGGCTGTATTGGCACACAACATACAGAACATAACCGCCCACTGTCAGGATGACAGCGGCGAGCAGTCCTGCAATAGCCGCCAACGTAATTTTAACCGCTTTTTTCATCAGTCCCCCTTATAAGCAGATGATTATTCCCACAGCACGAACGAATCGATATTAAACGTGCCCGCTCCGCGTATACTTACCGTATGTTCACCGAACTCGAGTTCATCGGACAGGAAGCTGTAAGCCGTTTCAACCGTAGACTTAGCGAGCGAAACCGTACCGGCACGCTTGCCGTCGATATAGACCTGATAGCTGCCGTATTCGGGCGCAAATTCGGACATAATCGCCAAGCGCGTACCCTTAAACTTAACCTCTGCAACCGAGTCCTTGCCACCCGTCATTACATGACCGAAGGTATAAAGTCCGGATTTTGTGCTCCACTCTTTTTTATAGGTAACGAAATCGCTCTCGGGCGAATACTGTCTTCCGTTTGCAAGCGAATAAATAAATTTGATCGCCTTGATTTCGATATGGTCGCCGATAGGCACCGAAGCCGAAATCTTATAATAACGGAAACGCTTTTCTCCGCCTGCGAAATTGAACTGTGCAAAGGAGGTCGAACCGTAATTTGCATTTGTAAACACGCCCACGTCCTCCATTTCTTCAAGCATCTTGCCTACCGACACCTTGAAATTCTTGAACAGATACGTCCCACCCGCATAATTACCGTAAATCTCCATACGGGACGCATAAATCTCGCTGCCGAGATCCACTGTAACTTCAAAAGGCGTTTGCGCGCTTATAGTCTTGTAATCGGACTTAAGGAACGAATCGTCGTCTTTAAGCATGTTTTCGGCGGGATAATCCGCTGCGCAAGGCGAAGATGAAACTATACGCGCTTCGGCGTTTGTGCCGCTCTCCGCTCTATACGTTACTCCCGTGTAAGACCGCTTATAGAAGTAATCGGACACGAACTGCGTATCGACCATCTCATAGGATTGGCGGTAAGCGGTTGCATAACCCAAGGTCGCCTGCGGTTCGGTATTGGACGCTTCTTCGATTGACATTTTGTTGCCGTTTGCGTCCACGAACCACACCGATCCGTCGGGGTCTTCCTGAATTATGCCCGCCATATTCTCGAGTCTACCCCATGAAAGACTTAAATAACTGTTGCTTTCTTTTGCCAAAAGCACGCCTTTAAAGTAAATCCAACTACCCGATTCCAATTCGTTGGTATCGTAAGTATAATCCTGATTGTTTACCATAGAAGCTCCGGGCATATTGGCATACTTCATATTGCACGCAAGCTCATAAGTTTCGCCGTTATCGAAAGAAACGTAAAGTGCCGCCGATCCTCTTCCGTGCAACGCCAATCTGTATTTATCGGTGGAAGTTACGTAAAGCTTACCTCTTATTTCGATAACGGGAGCACAGCTTTGCCCCTGAGTCTTCATACTCCTATAGCCGCCGGACGGCGCCCAAATCTCCGCGCTGCAGTTCTGCGACGTATTGACGTTGTTACCCTCGTAAGTAAGCTCGTACCCCGCATAATTCTTTTCGTATGCCTCGGCTGCGCTTGCGTACAAGTGCGCATCCAAACTGCTGCCTATCTCGTAAAACTTACGTTCGATAACCGTCTTGTTACGCTCCTGCGTCTGCTCGAACTCAAGCACCAAGTCGACGTCGTCCACCGTGAACGCACCGTCATCTTTTGTTATATGTAAGGTAACGTAAATCTTACCCGACTTAAGATGTCTCGGGTCGGGAGTATATGTGAACATTTTATCGCCCGACGGTTCGAAGCTGCCGTTATAGAGTTTTCTGCCGTTCGCGTCCTTATTCATCGCGTCGTTGAGCGTGACGGTGTAGCTGAAGCCCGAAGGAATTTGAACGCTACCCGTATAAATATTTTTTTCACTGTCGAAAATATACGGACTAAGGTCGACTTTGTACGACTCACCGTATTCGATAACGTACGGCTGCGCGGTTTCGCAATAACGCTTCTCGCCATCGTACATGTAGCTCCTGCCTGTCTGGTAAATAGACGCAACGGGAACAAACATCGGATAGCTGCTCATCGTCGCCTTTGCCGCAGCGGTCATTGTGTAATTTTTGACACAGCTGTCCGAGAAATAGGTGAAATTCTGATGCGTTACTGCGCTCCACCTCTTGAAATAGTTATCCGTTCCGCTTGTATTAACGCAGTTCATAAAGTTTTCCTGACCGAACGAATGCAAAAGAACGGAGTAAATAGCCAGGTCGTTTTCGCGGGAGCCCTTTATTTGACCCACTGCCCAGCTCGGACTTGTATAACGGTTCCAGCCGCCCTGACCTTCTGCGCTGTTGCCTATTTTCCTGTTTGCTGAAATGCGGGTAAACAAGCTGTATTCGACAAGATTAAGGGCATTGTTGGTAACCTCGCCGCCGTTCGGCAATCCCCAGCCCTGGAAGTTGTGGTTGTATTCGTGCATGTTACCCCAGCTTCCGCCGTTAACGAATGCGTTGTAATCCAACGACCCCGTCATCCAGCCCGCGGGACAGTTGACCGCGCCTTGTCCGGGGAAGGCAACCGCAGCACCCGCCGCAACGAACGGATCGTAAAGGAAAACTATACCCTGCAAAGAACGGCGAGTGGATACAAGCGCAATCTTATCCCAAAGCACCGCCGCTTTGTAAATGTCGTCATAGCTGTACTTCTGCGCATATTTTTTGGGACCGGAATGCAAAACGCCGTATTCCCAAACCTCGAGATCGAAATAAGGTGCGGACGACTTTTTATTCTCTTCGAATTCCTCACGGGTTGTATAACCCAAAATAAAGTGCGAATATCTTACGCCGCCCGTAATCGTGACCGAGAATTTAACGCTTTCGTTGCCGATATAGATCGGACCGCCCAAGAAAGACCCGATATATGCCGTATATACCCCGTTATTTAAAGTAGCCGTCTGAGCGGTTATGTACTGGGTATTTAAAATAGTGGGCATACGGTTGATGCTTCTCTGGTTCCAGATATTATTTGCCTTACTGTTATACAGAGCCTGCCCCATATAGACGACAATGCCGCCCGTTGCCTGCATATCCGCTTGACTTATCTCGATTTTGAGCACCTCGCCCGCGGGCGCGTACAAGCCGGTAACGTTGTAACCGCGAGTGTAACCGCGCGGGTTCATGGTCATTCTCTTGACGATACCGGGCTCGCTGTCCGAAACGTTTCCGTAGTACATCCCCGTCGCCGATGTGTGCTTATAAAGCGTGCGCCCCGTATCGACGCCGTTAAGATACAGACGACCGTTTTCGTCCATGCTGTTCCAGGTGTTTTTCGGAAAACCGTCCGAACCGATACGCGTGTTTATCGTGGGCAGATACCAGCTGCTTTCGTTAATGATAGCATTTTTCTGCTCGGTAGTCATGCTTACGGTTGAACCGTACGTCGGATATCTGGGTATTTTGCCTTGCGCAACCAAGCCCTCGTTCTTTGCCGCGGTGGGTATTTTACGCTCCACTGTACCTAAGTACTCGGCGTTATAACCGACCTTAGTTACCTGAGGATTATCGGGCTTATATACCGTCGACGCATCGCTTCCGCGAATGGGATCGTCGTAGTCGGGAACTGCCACGTCGGGAATATCCTCTTTGCGCGGTAAGAATATGCACAGCAAAATCGCCGTTATGGCAATAACAGCCGCCAAAACCGACGCTATGATGGTTATCAAAAGCTTTCTCTTTTTCTTCTGCTCGGGAGTAAGCTCGGGCTTTTCCTTCTTAGGTTTCGGATCTTTGAGCTTTCCGCTTTTGTTGGTTTTTCTGAACTTTGCGATAACTCCCTCGGGAGTCGACTCGTCGAGTTTCGGCTCTTCGGACTTCTTCGATTTTGCCGCCTTATCCGTCTTTGGCTCTTCCTTTACCTCGGGTTTTCTATCCTCTTCCTTCGGCTCTTCCGCTTTCTTAGATTTAGGCTCAGCCTTGTCGGCCTTAGGCTCTTCCTTGACTTCGGGTTTTTTAGCCTCTTCTTTCGACTCTTCCGCTTTCTTAGATTTAGGCTCAGCCTTGTCGGCCTTAGGCTCTTCCTTGACCTCGGACTTCTTTACCTCAGCCTTCGGCTCTTCTGCTTTCTTAGCTTTAGGCGTTGTTTCCTTTTCGGCAACGGGCTTTGCCTTGGAGCTGTCCTTAGGCGCGGACTTTTCAGCCTCGTTCTTTACAACAGCCTTTTTCGTTTTCGGCTCGTCTTTTTTAACTTCCGAAACAGATTTTGCCGCAGGCGCTTTATCAGCCGCCTTTTTGGGCGCAGCCGAAGACTTGGACGTGCTTTCCGTCTTGGTTGTCTTGTTTTTGGAATTTTCGGTTTTGTTGTTTGCCATAATACACTCTCTAAGGATTACTTTTTATGTATTGAAAACTACTTATACATATCTATTGTACCACTATATTTTTTAAAAGTCAAACAGAGAGCTATCTATTTTCGATAACTCTCTGTTTCGTTAATACTTAATTCGGTCGGATTAGTTCATTTTTTTCATAAAATCTGTAAGTTCTTTGAGTACGGCGGCTCCGTTCGTTGCGTTGACGTCCTCGTACTTATCGAACGAAGGGAACTTAACGTCCTTATCGCTCTTTACCATTTCGCCGCTGACTTTAATCTGAGAAGAGTCGTTACCGTTTTTCATAGTCATATCGACTACGGCTTTAATTCCGTACAGCTTCTTGTCTGCGTCGAGAATAACGATAATGTAATACTCCTTCATTTCAATATCGGCTTCGATTATTTCCTCAACGGCTTTCTTGGCCAACGTAAACTTGACTTTGGTAAACTTGTCGCTCTTATCGAGACCAACTTTGATACCGACCTCGGCAAGCTCTTCCGGATCACACTCCAAAATTTCTTCGAGGGGCTCAAGATAATTGTTGAACGAATCAAACGAGCTTACCATAGAGCCGAGCGCGCCCGAAACCGTATCGTTATTGCCGACTTTAAGCTTGGTATCGCCCACCGACATAAACACGCCGTCTTTATTCATGTAGCTTTCGATGTCGAGCTTATCGCCGTTTACTTCGAGCTTAACCTTACCTGCGGACTGTAACTCGTCGTCGACGTTTTTAATCTGCGACGAAGATTCGACAACCATCTTGTTTTCCTTGCCGTCTTGCTTTACAGTCATCTCGACCTTAGACGACGAGGTCATACCCGCGCCCTTTTCTTTGTAAAACGAGCCGAACCCGCCCTCGCTCATAGCGGCAACAATATCCGCATTCACCGTTTTGATTTCTTCGGCAGACGCATCTTTGTAATTACCGTTGAAAGGGCTACACGCGGTAACGCCCAAAAGCATTACGCCTACAATCAGCACACATAAAAAACTTCTAAACTTTTTCATTTCTTCTTTTGTACCTCCTTAAGAAGATTAA
>CAZBTB010000028.1:1511-10019 GCA_964494605.1 uncultured Lachnospiraceae bacterium | reverse complement strand
GGTAGACCACTACGCGCTCTATTGGAACAATACAACCTCGAGTCCCGAAATAAGAGTAACGTGCATGAGCACTCCGTCGCGTTGCGCGCTTCTTGCTCAGCAGTACGATACGGATTTCGAGTACTTTATTCAGACTGGACAGATGAACGTAGTTAAGGGTAACGCCCGCGGAGCGGAAGCCGACGGATTTTTATGCGAGTCGGATATGCGTTGGCAGATTTATTCGGGAATGACTCTGGGCGCCAATATCATAGCCTATTTCCAGTATTATACGTCAACCACCGAATCGGGTACGGGTCAGTACATAGGTATAATCGATCAGCTCGGCCGCAACACGACCCGCGCGTTCGAGCCCTCCAAAAATGCCAATGCCGAAGCAAAACTCATGTACAAGGCTACTTCGCAGTTTAAGTGGAAGGGCGTTGCCACCGAGATCGGCACGAGAAACAAGCTCGGATATAACGACGTTTTGGACAATATTAACGCAAACGCGCTTATCCGCGAGCACGGCAGAATCGCCGATTTCAGTTCCACCCGCGACACCATGATCGGATTTTTCGAGAACGACGAATACGAGGGATTCATGCTGAGCAACCGCGAAGACCCGTATTACAAGCGCGTCGATACCGTTTTTGTCAAGTTCAACGGCGCGAAAAAAGCGTTGATCGTAGGCAGAACGAAGCCCGGTCTTAACGCGGCGGGCGAAAGCTACGGCGAGTTCGGTACGCGCGTAGTCGATTTAACGAACGGAACGCTTACCGTCGACATCGATTGCGGCGACGCTTTGTTTGTAGTACCGCTTGCTTAAGGTGACGACGAATGAAAAACAAAAACGAAGACAATCAAAGACGGAGCATCACTTTGATGCCCGTAAGACGCGAAACGGCTTTCGAAAGGCGTTACGGCGACCTTCCTCGTGCACTGAGAAAGGGCAAACCGTTGTTTCTCGTCTGTATGCTCACATTGCCCGTAATCGGATTTCTGGTGTTTTACGTGGGCGTTAATTTTACGGGAATCATGCTTGCTTTTCAGCAACCGACGGGTATTACGGACGGCAAGGAAACTTTCGTATGGTCGCTCATTCAGTTCAAGCGCGTTTGGGAGGCGCTTACCGCAGAGGGAAACAATCTGGGCATATCGGTGCTGAATACGTTTCTGTTCTTCGGACTGGATACGCTCATAATGCTGCCGCTCACCTTTCTGGTTGCCTATTTCTTTTCAAAAAAATTCAAAATCGGCGGCATTATAAGGATTCTTATTTTCCTTCCGTCCATGATGAGCTCGGTTGCGATAGTCACCATGTTCAAATCCGCGCTCGCGTTTAACGGACCGCTTGCCGTCATTTTCGGCGAAGGCTATAAAAATCCGCTTATGGACGACAAGTCGGCTATCTGGACTCTCTTATTTTATAATTTCTTCTTCGGGCTCAACGGCAACGTTCTTTTATTCCAGGGCGCGATGAACCGTATTCCCAAAGAAGTGCTCGAGTCTGCGCGGTTGGACGGCGTAACCGAAATGCAGGAGATTTTCTATATGACCCTGCCGCTCATGATGTCCACGTTCGCAACTATCGTAATCATGCACGTTACGGGCTTATTCAACGCAACCGGTCCCATTCTTATTATGACTAACGGCGCGCACAATACTTCCACGATAAGCTTCTGGATTTACCTTAAGACGGTGGAAGAGAGTAACTACAATATGCCGGCGGCGCTGGGACTTTGCATGACCGTTATTTCATTGCCGCTTGTAATGGGCATAAGAAAACTCCTGATGCCTAAAGAAGACGTCGAGTATTAAAGGGAGGGCGTAAAAATGGAAAAATCCCAAAAAGTAAGAGGAATAAAAAAGCTTAACGCCCTGTCCGCCACAATGCTCGTGTTTTTGTCGCTTTGGTCTGTCGTGTTTTTGTCGCTTTGTCTCTGGCTTATCATGAACTGCTTTAAACAGAGCGTGCAGTACAAAAACTTTTCTACCGGCGGAAGCCTGGCTTTTCCGAATCCGTTTATTTTTACCAACTTTTCTCAGGCTTTCGTTCAGCTCGAGTCCTTCGGTTACGGTGTGCCGCTCATGGTGTTCAACTCGCTGTGGCGTGTTATCGGATCGATAATTATTTCGCAGCTGTGCGCTAATATGGTGGCGTATTCGATCGCAAAATACAAGTTTCCGGGGCGCGACGTTATTTATTGGACGATAATAATAACCATGATGCTGCCCATTTACGGCACAATGCCCGCACAACTGAGATTGTATAAGGCGCTCGGAATGTACGATTCGCCGCTTAGCCTTCTCGGCGCAATCGGAATTACCGGCTCGCTCATTCAGTACTCGTGTTATAAGGGATTGAGCTGGACGTACTCCGAGGCTGCGTTTATCGACGGAGGAGGGCATTTTACCGTATTCTTTAAGGTAATGCTGCCGCAGATGGTTCCCGTTATCACCGCGCTGTCGGTCACGGCGTTTATCGGCGGTTGGAACGACTTTATGACGACCATTGTCTATATGCCGTCTTACCCGACGCTTGCGACGGGCATCTATTATTACCAGGAGGCGGTAGGCAGACGTACGGGCGACTATCCCATACTTTTCGCGGCGGTAGTCATGAGCGTTATTCCCGCGCTCGCACTGTTTATAGGTTTTCAAAAAACGCTGCTCAATATCGACATCAGCGGCGGATTAAAAGGATAAAAGGAGTGAAAATTATGAAAAAACTGTTGAAAAAGACCTTGTGCTTATGTGTTGCGCTGTGTTTCGCGTTTGCGGGCTTTGCCTGCGACGGCGGACTGACTAACAACACTACCAAGAAGCCGGCCAAAGGGCAGATACAGATCGCCGCGTTCGACGGCGGCTATAAGCTCGATTGGCTCAATACGGTTAAGGACGAGTTTATGCGCCAGAATCCCGGTACGACCGTTATTATCCGTGCGCTCAATACGGGCGCCGATCAGAACACCGCGCACAATAACGTCAAAGCGGGTATCTACGTGGGCGATATGCTGCTCGACACCGTGTCGGTAACGAGCGACGCCGCGCTCGGGTATTATTACAACCTAAACGACGTTTATGCTTCGAAGCCCGACGGCGACGACGGAAAAACCGTTACCGAAAAGCTGGGCAAAGACGTAATAAACGGCTTCCGTCATTGGGACGGCAATTTCTACGAGGTTCCCGCGTTCGACGGCTGGATGGGCTTGCAGTACAACAAGACGAGCCTGGATACCATGCTAGGCGCGGGCAACTGGGAGGAGCCGCGTACCACCGACGAATTGCTCGCTCTATGTAACCGCGTAAAGGCTACGGGCAACACTCCGTTTATTTACTCGCTCGATTCGGACGCGGGCTATACGAGCGCGTTCATTCAGGAGCTTTACGTTCAGCTTCTCGGCTACGATAACGCTATGAACGCGGGGCACGGCATCATAAACGGTTCTCGCGATACCGACGGAAACGACCTGTTCAACATTAAGGGCAGAACGGAGTGTATCGAGGACTGCGCGCGCTTTTTCTCGGCATCGTCGCAAATGGTGGATACCGTTGCTACAGATCTAAGCTTTATTGCCGCTCAAGGTTATTTCTGGGGCGTAAATCAGGGTCAGGGCAAAAACAACGCAGGCTCGCATAAGCTTGCCGCGTTCCAGGTCAACGGCGATTGGAACTACAACGAAACCCGCGCAAGCTACGGCGGAATCGTCAGCGCGGACATTCGCTGCATGAAGACGCCTATTTCGAGCTATATTCTCAACGTGTTACCCGACGAAACGATAGAGAGCGACGCGGAACTTTCCGCGCTTGTCAAGGCTATCGACGAAAACGAAGCGGCGTTACTCGAGTCCATCGAGGTATCGAACAACGTAATGGGCGAGGGCTTTAACTGCTCGCGCGAATCGTTTAAGCGCGTTTACGAGGCAAGAAAGGTTTACATAGCGTCTATGACGCAGCAGAAAATCGCCGTACCCAAAAACTGCGGAGATTTCGAGCTTGCGAAAAAATTCCTCACGTTCCTCGCGAGCGACGCGGTTGCTTACTATAAAGCGGTGGCGCTTGACGGATTGACCGCGGCGTATTGCCGTGACGGCGCCGTGCTCGAGGGCGTTGCGAAAAACGAGTTCGTTACTTCGCGCGAGAACGCGATAAAGGGCGGGATTCCGGTAATGACGCTGTGCCAATTCCCCGCAAGCACGTTTTACAGTCCCACGCCTACCGTCAACAATATTCACCAGATTTTGTACGACGGAACGTTTAAGGACACCGTTACTTCGCTCGCATACAAGAATAACGTTCTTTCCAATTACCGTCAAAGGCTTGCGGATAACAAAAACTCGATTGAAATCGCCGACGAAGTGTCGACCGGTTTGAATAATTAAATTTTATAGGAGGAGAATCATGAAGAAAGGGAGAATTCTGTCGGTACTGTTGTGCCTTATGCTCGTGATCGCGACGGCGTGCTTCAGCGCGGCGTGCTCGGGCAAAAAAGCGCAGATAGTTTTGACCGACGAGGGCAGCAATCTGACTAAAGTCGAAAGCGACGGCAGTTATTTTGCTCAGTGGGGTACGCCCGTACGCCTGCCTGCCGCAGAGGTGAGAGTAGGCGACGAGGCTACCGAGGACGAGGTTACGGTTTCCGTAGTGGACGCCAACGGCAAAAGCACGATGCTTATCGGCGGAAACACGTTCTCGCCCGCGCGTCAGGCGCGTTACACCGTGACCTACAGCGCGGAAGGGACAAAAGCCGAGGATTTGGTGTTTACCGTTGCCTGCGACGATACGCAGGGACCTACGGCAACCTTTTCCAATATGCAAACGGGCGCATCGGTGGGCGACGTTATAGTGTTGCCGTCGGTGCTTCTGAGCGACGTTTCGGGCGTGAATGAGGAGCGCTGCAAGATCGAGGTGATCGGTCCCGACGGCGCGGCTGTCGACATCGAAACGGCGACCGGTACGGTCAAGGCTCTCGGCGCTCACACGAACGGCGAGAAGTTTACCGTTACCGCAACGGGTAAGTACATATTGCGCGTTACGGCTTACGACAATCTCGGCAACGAAAAGGTCAGCGAGCTGAACCTTATTGCGACCGAGCCGTTTAGCGACGCGAATATCGCGGGAAATATGCTGTTCACGTTCGACGACCCGGGTTATGTCAGAACGGTATACTTAAGCGAGGGCGAGGCGCAGTACAACGTAGTTACCGAAAACCTGCCCAAGCAAGCGGACGGTTCGGCATCTACGGGCGGAATGTTGAAAGTGGATCTGGGCATGGACGCGGAGACCAAACTGTTCTTCAACGGCTTTAAGCATTTAAGCGCCGACGAAGACAGCGTGGGCAATATCAAGTTCAAGGTTTACTCGGAGGGCATAATAGCCGACTTTACGGTATTTGCCGCCGACGGCGAAACCGTGTTGCTCAGCAAGAAATATTTCCCGTCGGGCTGGAACGAGTTTTCGTTTAACGCTAAAACCGTTTTAGGCTGGTACGGCGAGTTCGAGGACTTTTATATTTCGCTTATGAGCGAGGACGAGATTTCGGTCTATATCGACGAAATTTCTTACGATATGGTATTCAAGGATACCGATATCGCGCCGTACGTTCTTGCCGACTTCGATGAAGAAGGTTATATCAGCGTTGTTTCGCAAAACGACTATGCAAATACCGCAACTTACGAAATAGTGCAAAAAGATGACATCCAAAACGAAACGATCAAGGAAAACGTAAACGGCGGCGCACTCAAAGCGACGTTCTCTTCGTCCATGGAAGGCTTCTCGATTCTGTTCGCTAAGCCGCTCGAAATCGACAAAATCGGTTCGCTTACGCTTAAGATGTACATGAGCAGAATGTACGAAAACTCGCGTTGGGGCTTTATCGGCGAGGACGGCAAAACCACGTCCGCTTATTGGGGCAACTATGCCGCGGGCGTTATCGGTAAGGTCGGCTGGCACGAGTACACGTTTGCGGGCGGAAGAGTACAGGGTACCGTTTCGGCTATCGGCGACAAAGTGATAGGCATGTACTTTGCTTATTACGAGACCAGCGAATATACCGCGGACATCTATATCGACGAGCTCCGTTATACGGAAAGATACGAGTCCGAAACGTTTGGAGTTTACTCTGCCGAATACAAGGCTAACGAGCTGTTTGTCGCAGGAGTGGAAATGCTCGACAATATCGGCAATACGAACGTGGGCTCGGCGTACGCAACTTACGAGCTCGGTACGTTTGACGAAAAACCCGCCTTCCATATCGGCGGCAGCGGCAACCGCGGCGTAACTTACACCTTCCCCGGTACGTTCGTTACCTACTCCGAGTCGGGAGTTACCGACAAGGGCTTCATTTGGGTAGCTGTGGCAAAGGAGAGCTCGGCGCGCCTGACCGCAACTCTCGGCATTATAGCAAAGACGAGCAAAACTTATGACTTCGCTATCGACGCCGCGGGAATTTCGCTCATTTCCGTTCCCGTAAACGAGCTTGTCGACGCGGGCATATTGCAGTTATACGGAATTTCGCTTATCGGCTCGGGCGCAGAATATTACGTTCTGGGCGCATGGTACGACTTCGCTCCCTTAGACGACGTAACGGGACTTAACTCGACCGTTGTTTACGATACCGATAAAAACGGCAAGCTGATTGCCGCCATGAACGACGAGTCGTACGAGGACGCGTTCGCACGCACGGGACTTCCCGTAAACGGCGGCTCGTACTTCAACGTTCCCGACGTTACCGTTGACACCGAAGGCGCGGATATTGCGTTTACGGGCGAAGAGAAAGCCGCGGTTGAATACAGACTTAAAAACTATGCTATTGCATCGCGCCAGGGTACGAGACTGGGCAACTATATCTATTTAGACGTAAACTTCCCCGAAGCGACGGGCGAATTCATCTACGGCGTGCGCCTAAGTAACGGCGAATACTTCACGCAGACGGTGAGCGCTATCGCCGCAGGTAAGCAAACGCTCGAGCTGTTTGTTCCCGACGTAATGGCGCTTGGATCCGAAGTTTCGGCGTTCGTGTTCGCAGGCGAATTCGCAGCCGACACAACCGTTACCGTAGAGCGCATATTCTTAGGCGAGTTTGCCGAAATGCTTAACGCTCCCGTGCTTAAGCTTACTCAAGGCACGGGCGGAGCAACGCTCGGCTGGGCTGCCGTTACGGGCGCTACGTCGTACAGCGTAACCAAGCCCGACGGTACCGTTCAGTCGGTAAGCACGACTTCGCTTGTCGTGACCGAGGACGGCAACTATTACGTTCAGGCGCTCGGCGCAGGCAAATATTCGGTAAAAACGCGTCTGTACGTCGATACGATGTACAAAAAAGCGGATACAAGCGTGGGCGGCTACGTTATCAGCCGTTTCAACGCTCAAGGCGCCGAAAAAGAATTTTCCGTACACAACGGTTACGTTCCCTCCGGTATGCCTAAAAAAGCATCGATTGCTTACGCCCAAAACGCAGGTATGGACAGCTACAGGGGCGACGGCGTTGCGGTAATAGGCGCAGGCGGCGGCTGGGCAAACTGGTCGGGCGGCTATTACGCATTCCCCGAGGCGATCGAAGTTAGCAAGATCGACAAGATCGGCGTAAACTTCATCTATTCGACCTGGAGCGACTGCCGCTACAACGCCGACTTCATCGGACTTCGTATGGGCGAAAACGACTATGTCGCGCCCGTAACTTCCGAGTTCAGATACAAAAACGGCAACGGCAGCGTCGCAAAGATTCTTTACTCGGGTGCAAACGGTTTCTTCGACGATCCGGCAGCGGGTTACGTGGGTATGACCGCATATATCGACGTCGCGGCAATCGTAAAGAGCAATAATGGCGTCACGCATTTCGACGGATTGTTCTACGGCTTGTATTCGGCTCATACCGTGGTTATCGACTCCGTGTTCTATACGGTTAAGGATACCGAATATACGGTAAATTACTTCACGCAGAAGACGGACGGAACTTACGCCGCTACGGCGGACTTCACCGAAACGAAAGATGGCATGAAGGGCTTCTATCCCGAAATCGACGTCGACGCGCATAAGCCGAACAGCGGCTTTACCACCGTCGCGCCCACAATCGAGCCTCTCGGCAACGACAACGTGTTTACCGTCAGATACGCGCGCAAGAGCTTTAACATTACGGTAACGGGCGACGACTACGCCGAGCTTAGCGCGTCTGTCGAATCCGCACTCTATGGCGAGACCGTAACGGTGGACGTAAATACGCTTATTACTCAAATCAAGGTCAACGGCGTTTACTATATGCTGGGCGGCGACAAGGTCTACCTCGACGGCGACGCAAACAGCTATTCGTTCGATATGCCTGCTTCCGACGTCGTTCTTAACGTAGATTACGAGCTTACGGGAACGGTTCTCGGTATTCCCGTCATCACCTACGAAAGAGTGAACGACGAGGTTGTCGTTTCGTTCGATTACGACGAAAACGGCACGCTTAAAGTCTGGGTCGACGGAGTGGAGACCGCAGTCACCGACAATAAGTACACCGTAACCGCTGATTGCGAAATCCGCGCA
>CAZBTB010000028.1:0-1501 GCA_964494605.1 uncultured Lachnospiraceae bacterium | reverse complement strand
GGTATCGGACAGCCCCGACTACGTTTCGGGCAAAACCTTGAAAGCGTACGTCGATCACGATTACGGCAAAAAGATCACCACCCGCGCAGGCGAGAACGCTCTCGTTATTTCCGAGTTCGGCTCCGCGCTTCTTGTAAATAATACGGTTTCTAACGAAGTTGCGGGCGTAGGTAATTATGCCAACGCAGTATTCAAGAAATCGACTATCGAATATCAGGATAACTACACGACGCCGATACAGACGACTCCTACTTCCGGCTTCAGTCTTACCACGGTTGCGCCCGGCGGTAATAACATTTGGGGTGCGGATAGAAGCTGGTCGGGCTTTACGTATAAGTTCCAGCCCATCGACGCCGACAAAATCGATACAATCAGTATCGAGATCCTGACCAACGACGGAGCTCCGACGCAATACTCGTATTGCTTTATGGGACTTATTGTGGACGGAAAGGCTACCAATCAGGTAATACCTAAGGCTGTCGGTTATCAATCTCAAACTACCTATTATACTACAGACGCAAACAGCAATGCAAAGGGCGGAATGATTAACCCCGCTAATTGGGCTTACGAGTTCGTAATTTCCGTAAATGTTGCCGACCTGATCGCCGAAACGGATTGGAGCAAGGTCGAAGGCGTTTACTTCGGTAACACCAAAAACACCGCCTATACGGTACACGTCAACCGCGTTTACTACACGCCGTTAGGCGATACCGATTACAGCGTCGAGTACTACGTAATGAATACCGACGGAACGTATCCGTCCGATCCTACCGAAACGGTAAACGAAAAGGGCGTTACGGGCTTCACCGCAAAGGTCGATAAGAGTAAGTTTGTCGCAGCGGGAATCACGCTCGACACTTCGTACGATTACGACTTTGCCGACATTTCCGAAAACGCGGTTTACAAGGTCTACTTCAAGCGCACTGCTTATAATATTTCGCTCACCGAAAACGCTTACGTAACCTTGTCCGATTTGCCCGCAAGCGCATACGTAGGTAAAGAAATTACGTTCTCCGTCGAGAGTAAAGAAAACGGCATTACAATCGATTCGATAACCGTAAACGGCACGGCTTGCGGCGTGGACGGTGATACCTATTCGTTCGTCATGCCCGCGGCAAACGCGCAGATAGTTATCAACACTACGGCAACGGGCACGGCTCTGTCCGCTCCCAAAATCACCTACGCAAGAGTGAACGACGCCGTCGTGGTTTCGTTCGACGTCGACGAGGGCGGCACGCTTAAAGTCTGGGTCGGCGGCGTGGAGACCGCAGTCACCGACAATAAGTACACCGTAACCGCCGACTGCGAGATCTACGCAAGAGCGCTTTCGACAAGCGACGACTACGTTTCGAGCGGCTATACCGACAAGGTGTACGTCGATCACGAGTACGGCAAGGTATTTACCAACCGCGCAGTAGAAACAGGTATAATTATTTCCGAGTTCGGTTCGGAGTTACTTGTTGAAAATACCGTTTCGAACATTGTAGCAGGTACGGGTACT
>CAZBTB010000027.1:0-10124 GCA_964494605.1 uncultured Lachnospiraceae bacterium | reverse complement strand
TCTCTGATAGGAGAGAGCGACGCTTTTTCTGACGAATGTTTAACGCCCGTAAGTGTTTATAACTGTCCGCCCGTGATTTATACAATGACGGACGCGTTTTTATTTTGCGGTGACGGTGCGGCAAAAAAGGCTTTGCTGTATTCCCTGTTTTTGCTGATTAAAAGTATTATCATGCCCGTAGAGGAAGATACCGAAGAAAAGAATGCGGGCGCGGCGAGGTTTAACGCTATTCGGCAATTCGTAACCGATCATATCGGATACAACATGACTGTCGATGCGGTTTGCCGTCAGTTTTTTGTGGGCGAGAGGCAATTAAACCGAATATGTCGGGAAAACGGAGGAGTGAGTATCGGACGGCTGATTAAAACCGAGCGGTTGGAAAGAATAAAGTATCTTCTTAAAAATACCGATATGAGGCTCAAAGAAATTGCGTTTGAAGTGGGATATAGCGACGAGTTTGCTATGAGCAAGTCGTTTAAATCGGCAGAGGGAATTTCTCCGTCGGAGTTTCGGGCGGACACCGAAAAATAATAAAACTAAGAAGTCGAACGTGCGAGCGTTCGGCTTTTATGTCCGAAAATGACATGCTTTGCGACTGCAACGGCTATTCCCATTTATGTTATGTCGGTGATATAATTAGCTCATTAAATATATTATATTTTGATGAGGTTTGTTTTGAACAAAGAGCTTAATTTCGGTGTGTTTCCCACAATGATTACGCCTTATAAGAGTAACGGGATCGACTGTAATGCCGTGAGCAAAATTGTAGATTATTACGTCGAGGGCGGTTGCAGCGGTATTTTTGCGGTTTGCCAGTCGAGCGAAATGACATGCTTAAGCCTGAGAGAAAAGCTTTTGCTTGTCGAGAAGGTCTTAAAAAGAGTTCCCGCGGGTGTAAACGTTGTTGCCTCGGGGCATACTTCCTACGACTTACGCGACCAGGCGGAGGAACTTAACGCCGTAGGAAAATCGGGAGCAGACGCGGTTGTGCTTGTAACGAACCGTTTGGATCTATTTAACGAAGGCGACGACGTTTGGATCGAGAATGCCTCGCGTTTACTTGATATGCTTGACGGGAGCTTGCGTTTGGGGCTTTATGAGTGCCCGAGACCTTACAAGCGCCTACTTACGCCTAAAATTCTCGATTGGTGCATTCGTTCGGGTCGCTTTTCGTTTATCAAGGATACGTGCTGTGATCCCGTAATGTTGAAACAGCGGCTTGAGCAGCTTAAAGGTACGGGGATCAAGCTTTATAACGCCAACCAACAGACGCTTTTGTACAGCTTGCAGAACGGCGGCGCAGGTTATTCGGGTATCATGGCGAATTTCCATCCGAAATTATTATCGTGGCTTTGCGCGAACTTTGAAAAAAGCAAAAGGGAAGCGGAGCGGATAATGAACGTATTGAGCATGTGCGCTTTTATCGAGGACGAAACGTATCCTATGACGGCGAAATATCATTTCAACCTCGAAGGCGTTCCCATGGAGCTGTACTCAAGACCTATTATCGGCTCGGATTTGAGCGAGTATAAAAAATTTACAGTACGACAGTTAAGACAAGCAGGATATGATTTATCGAAGGAGTTGAAATTATGAAAGCGAATTTGCAGTGGAGCAATAGACCCTACCGTCCGTTATTGGTGGACGTGGGCGACGTTTATATTTGTAGGCTTGCGCCCGATAAGGATAAGTGTGTTATCGAGTGGCTGCCCGTTGACGGCGGCGTTTATTCGGTATTTTTAAGACGGTATAAGACGGAAGATAAGTTTGTAAAGGCGCTTGAAACCGACGAATGCCGTGCGGAAATCGTAAACCTTACCGAAGGAACGGACTATGAGTTTTACGTAACGTGCGCGGATAAGAAAAGCCTGGTTCGCTTATTCCGTACGGGCGAGGTGTTCGGCACGGTCGTCAACTATTTGCACCCCGAGGACGAGGCGTATTCGTTTTCGGGTCGGTATCTTTGCAGCCCGAGCATTGTTAAATCCGACGAGGGAATACTGTTTGCGTCTATGGACGTTTACGGGTCGGGTACTCCGCAGAATCTTACCATACTGTATCGGTCGGACGACGGCGGAAAAACATGGAGTTATGTAACCGAGCTGTTCCCTTGCTTTTGGGCGAAACTGTTTTTTCACCGCGGCGAACTGTACGTGTTGGGCGTAACGACCGAATACGGCGATCTTATCATCGGCAAGTCGACCGATAACGGACGGAGCTTTAGTAAGCCTACGTTGCTTCTTCGGGGCGGTAACGGTAAAAACGGAGAAAAAGGCGTGCACAAAAATCCGCAACCGGTCGTTCGCTATAACGGGCGGCTGTGGAATACGCTCGAATACGGCAGCTGGGGGAGAAGTGACTTTCATGCGTCAATGGTCATGTCGTGCGATGAAAATGCAGATTTACTGGACGCTGATAATTGGGTGTTTTCGGAGCCTGTGCGCTATGACAAAAACTGGAAAGGCGTTGCAAAGGGCGAATCGGCAGGAACTATCGAGGGCTGTTTGGTTGTTTGCCCCGACGGAAAGCTGCGTAATTTCATGCGTTATGATATGCGTAATTGTCAGCCGAACTACGGGCTTATTCTGTCGTTCCTTGTAAACGCCGACGATCCGAACGCGCCGCTAAAGTATGACGGAGCGGTAGAGTTCCCGGGCAATCACTCCAAATTCGTAATACGCTACGATGCCATAACAAAGAAATATATTTCCGTTGTGTGCTATATTCGCGGAGCAGAATATGCCGGTGACCGCAATTTGTATACTTTACTCATGAGCGATGACCTTAAGCATTGGGAGGTCGCGACTCATCTTGTGGACGAAACGCAATCCGATCCCTGTCTGGTGGGAATACAATACGTGGATTTCTTCATAGACGGAGATGATTTACTTATGCTGTGCCGTACGGCAATGAACGGAGCGCACAATTACCACGACAGCAATTACAGCATTTTCAAGCGCGTAGAAAACTTCCGTCGGTATTTAAGTAAGAAATAAAGTAAAAAGGGCAGAATCAAAGCGCACTTCCCATAGGGAATATTAAAACTAAGTTTTATGAACGTAAAGCGCTCTTGGATAAATTATCTAAGAGCGCTTTTGCTAAATTTAAAGTATGCGATTCGAATTTACTATGCGGGCAAATTGTTTACATTTACAGTTCCAACTAACTATTTATTATGGAATTAATTTCTCTAAACACTATCCCCATTCCACCGGCTCCACTTGTAATTTCGTAGATATGATTGCCTTGATATGGTAGTGTCGCTGTTGTTTTCAAGAACATACTATATTTAACAACGATTTTTGTGTCCTTTTTTAGATTTAGAGTTAGCAATTCTCCGCCACAAATAGCTCCTAATATCTCGCCATTTTCAGCATCTATGATTGCAACTTTATGTTTCCCAACAATCTTATCACATGTAATTTTGATTTCACCGTTAACCAAAGGAAATCCACAATGAATACACGTGCGCGACTTATCTGATATTTCCTTCCCACATTCAGGGCATTTAATAAGAGCCATATTTACACCTCATAACAAAAAATTTAAAACATATATTCTATATTATATTACAATAATGATATTTTGTCAACCAATTACTACAGGAGAATGTTAAGTTTGAAATATGGGGAACCCACCGAAGAAATGCCGACGGAAGAATAAGATAAAACAAAGAGCCACCCGAAATTCTGTCCTTTTTTGACTTTAGTTAATTTACAGCATGGCTTTTACGTCTTGTTTGGAGTGGAGGCCTATCGCTTGATTTACAAGCTTGCCGTTTTCGAAAAACAGCAGAGTGGGTATGCTCGAAACGCCGTACTGCATTGCTAAGTCGGGTTGTTCGTCGACGTTGACTTTAACGAAGTTTACGTCGGTTAGCTCCGAGGCAAGCTCCTCGAGAATGGGGGCTTGAGCGCGGCAGGGACCGCACCAGCTCGCCCAAAAGTCTACGACGGTTTTGCCGCTGCCGTTTAAGACCTCGGTTTTGAATTCTTCGGCTGAAAGATTTTTCATTTTGCTAAACTCCTTTTAATAGATTTTATCGAGTTCGGTTATTGCCTTATAGTAGATGTCGAACATTTTATATAACTGAGCGACTTCGATATTTTCGTCGGCGTTGTGAATATTGGTTTCGGTGCCTATTGCCGTCGGACCGAAGGCAACGGCGTTGGGAAGTTCTCTTGCGTACGTGCCGCCGCCCGTCTGAATGGGTTTTGGATTTGCCTCACCCGTTTCCTCCGCATAGACGCGTAAAAGCGTTTTAATAAGCGGCGAATCTTCGGGGATATAGAGATTCTCGGCAAAACGGTCGCGTTTTATAACCGTGTTCTCGGGCAAAACGGATTTTAACAGATTTTCGGTTTCGTCGGGGTTTGCGCAGATCGGCAAGCGAAAGTCGAACTTAAGCGTCATTTCCTCGCCGCTAAACTGAGCTACGCCCAGGTTCATTGTAAGCTTTCCGCTTTCTTCGTCTTCTTTGTAAACGCCTATGGTTTTAGCCGCGTCGCTGCGGCAGATATTTTCGAAAACCGATTTAACAAGCGAGCTGTCGGGGATAAGCGCGTTTAACAGCGCGAAAATTTTCCACAGCGCGTTATCGGCTTTGTGAGGAGTGGCCGCATGTCCCGCAACGCCGCTTGCGGTAATTCCGATATTGCCGTTCAGAGTTTCTATCGAAAAGTCGTTTCTGCTTGCGCCGATACCGACAAGCTTTTCAACAATACGCGGAGCATTGAAAACGTCTGCCGTGAGTTTTTCGTCAAAGCTTTTCAAAGCTTTAACCGCTTCGCCGTCGGCTTTCAGTTCGACTGTGGCAAAACCCGGAACAACGTTTGCGCGCTCGCCCGCGTTAAGCGCGGCTACGCTCGATAAAAACACTTCGTCGGGAGTGAGGATTGCGTCCGAGTGGAGTATTCCTTTTTCGCTGTTGATAACGGGAAAGTCGGAATCGGGCACAAGCGACACCGCGGGGATTTCGCCCACCTCGGCGTACTTCTTTAAGCACAGCGAGCCCGTTTCCTCGTTACAGCCTACGATAAGGCGGATTCTGTGGTTGAGCTTAACTTTATCGTCGTGCAGCTTCTTTAACAGGTGCAGGGAGGCTACGAGCGGTCCTTTGTCGTCGGCAACGCCGCGACCGTAAACCTTGCCGTCGAGCGTAACCATTTTAAACGGGTCCGTTTGCCAGCCGTCGCCTGCAGGCACGATGTCGATGTGACCGAGAATGCCGATAAGGGGAAGCTCGGGCGCGCCGTATTCCGCCCAACCGTAATATCCTTCGTATTCGCCCACTTTCAAGCCGTAAGACGAGGCTTTGTTCAAAAACCAGTCGAGAGCCGCACGGAGGTTTGCGCCGAAGGGCGCGTCGGCTGCCGAGCGCGGCGCTTCGACGGTATCGATTGCGATGATTTCGCTTAAGTCGTTTAACATATAATATCACTCCTTGGATTTCAAACGCTTGCCAAAATCTCGGATATGTTTTATAATAATCGTTGACGGCAAACGCAGTGCGATTTTTCGCACACGCTAATTATACTACGTAACCTATGCGTTTGTCAAACGAGGAGATATAAATTATGGAAACGGTCAGAACCAGATTCGCACCCAGCCCCACGGGATACCTGCATATCGGCGGCTTAAGAACCGCGCTTTACGCTTATCTGTTCGCTAAAAAGAACAACGGCAAGTTTATCCTTCGTATCGAGGACACAGACCTCGAGCGTTACGTCGACGGCGCGGTGGAGATAATATACCGCACCATGCGCGAGGCGGGCTTAGAGTGGGACGAGGGCCCCGACAAGGGCGGCGATTACGGCCCTTATATCCAGACCGAACGCAAGGACATATATCTTAAGTATGCCGAGCAACTTGTCGAGCAAGGCGACGCGTATTACTGTTTTTGCACCAAGGAACGCTTGGCGGAGCTTCACGAAGGCGGCGCGACAAAGTACGACAAGCACTGCATGAGCTTAAGTAAGGAAGAGGTCAAGCGCCGTATCGCGGCAGGCGAGAAGTGGGTAATAAGGCAGAATATTCCGACTGAGGGCTCGAGCACCTACCACGATATGGTTTTCGGCGACATAACCGTGGAGAACAAGGAGCTCGAGGACAATATTTTAATCAAGTCCGACGGCATGCCCACGTACAACTTTGCCAACGTCGTCGACGACCACCTTATGAATATAACTTACGTTATCCGCGGCGTAGAGTATCTGTCCAGTACGCCCAAGTATAACCTTTTATATAAGGCGTTCGGGTGGGAGATTCCCAAGTACATGCACCTTCAGCCCATTATGCGCGACGCGACGCACAAGCTGAGCAAGCGCCACGGCGACGCGTCCTATGAGGACTTTATCAAAAAAGGTTACTTAAAAGACGCAATCGTCAACTATATCGCGCTACTCGGGTGGAGTCCCAAAAACGACCGTGAGAAGTTTACGCTTGACGAAATGGTCGAGCTGTTCTCCGTCGAGGGTTTGAGTAAATCCTCGTCCATTTTCGACGAAACCAAAATGCGCTGGCTCAATTCGTGCTATATTAAAGAGCTTACCGACGAGCAGTTTCACGAGTACGCACTGCCGTTTTACAAGGAGTTAAGCTATCTTGACGGCTACGATTTAAAGTATCTTTCGGGATTACTCAAAAACCGTTGCGAGATATTCTCGGACGTAGCAAAGCTCACCGAGTTCCTGACGGCGTTCGACGGCTACGATCTTGACTTATTAGTCAATGCAAAGTGGAAAACCGACCGCGACTTAGCTAAAAAGATGCTGCCCGATCTGATCGGGCTGGCTCAATCGGATTTTGAAAACATTCACGACGGGCTTGTCGCTTATGCCGAAAAGGCGGGCTACAAGAAAGGTCAGGTTCTGTGGATTTTCCGTATAGCGATAACGGGCGCACAGAATACGCCCGGCGGCGCGACCGAAATGGCGGTGCTGCTCGGTAAGGATAAAACGGTTGCACGCTTAAAAGAGAGTCTCGACAGGTTATAAATAATGAGTAAAAATAGGGAAGAGTACACTACCGAAACCGAGCAAGCCGAGGTTTTGACCGAAATTGACCGCGCTCGGACAAAATTCGTAAAAGAAGGCGATAAAATTCTTTACGAGTTCAGTTCGGCGCGCACGATGTACGATTTTTCCGACGAGACAACAAAGGGTATAATCAAGCACCCGCAGACTATTTATCTGATTACGGTGAATTCTCTGTTGCTTTTGTGGGTATTATTCAGCCTTATCTATAGACTTGTAACCGAGGAGAACAAGAGCGGGGTATTTCTGTCTATGCTCCCAAGTCTTATTTTGGTTGCGGCTGTTACGGCTATCGTGGTGATTTCCGCTTTAGGGTCGTGGGGCAAGGTTGCACGGTTTGCCTTAAAGCACGGACTGTACTCCCGCCGCGGCGATGCGGTAGACAGAGCGCGGCTTATGGCAATGAAACGCGAGTTTGAGCACGCCGACAGAAATAAGGGCAGAGAAAACGCAATTACCGTTACGGAAGAAACCGTTATAATTACTCTGTACGGCAGAAGCCATACATTTGATAAGAGTCGGGTGTTAATGCAGGTTCAGAGGTTTGACGGCGCGCTTATGGCGAATTTCACGATCGAGGACGAAATGCCGATAAGAATGGATTTTCCCGAGCGTCTGCCGCTCGACGAATGGCACAAGCTCAAAAAAGCGCTCCGCGACAATCTTAAGACAATAAGGGCTTTGCCCAAGATGTTGGAAAAAGAAACGGACGATAAAGGCAGGCGGCTGTACGGCGGCTATACCTTGGGTAGCGTGATACTGAGCTTTATTATGTCCTGTGTGATTTTAACTATAGGAATTATGCTTACGGTCGCGCACTATCTTTGGGTGCCGGGTATCCCGCCTTTTGTGGGCGTATTTTTCGCACTTATGTCGGGACTGTGCTTTACCAACACTTTTCAGCATATCCCCGCGGTCAACGTCGTAATGCTTCCGCTCATATTCTCGATTGTGCTACTCGTTATTCCGCCCTGGATTTTCGTATGGTACGAAACGACTCTGGCGCAAAACGCTCTTACTTTTTGGGGCGTGCTTACACACGCCGACGTTTTTCCCGTGGGAATGATGTTTTTCTCCGCAATGGGCGGCATGGTTCTGGTATTTGCAATTATCAAGCTTATTGACTTTTTGCGGTTCGGAAAACAGGAATAAGGTCCGGCAAAATTTTTTAATCATTTTTTAAGGAAATTTTTAACCGTTTTCTATTGAAATGAATAAAAATATGTGTTACAATAGTAGCATAAATAATACGGAGGTATTATATCGAATGATTTTCGGTTCGGCAATGAGTTTATGGTGGGAAGGACTGCACACGTTGCAGCAGGTCACGTTTATATTGGCGTGCGCGGCGTCGGTCATCTTGGTCGTACAACTCGTTTTAATGCTGTTCGGCTTGGGCAACGACGCCGATTTCGACACCGATACGAGCATTGATTTCGACGGCGGCGACGATATTTTCAACGACGGCGGGCTTGCAGACGCGGGCGGATTAAGACTCGTTTCGTTCAGAACGGTCATAGCGTTCCTGGCGGTGGGCGGTTGGCTTACCTACACCATGGAATTTTTCATGCCGTGGTACTTTGCGCTTATTATCGGTATTGCGGCGGGCTGCGGCGCGGCGGTAGGCGTTGCGTACTTGCTTAAAGCTATATTAAAGTTCCAGTCCGAGGGCACGCGGCAGATGAAATTTGCGGTGGGTTCCGTGGCTGAAGTTTATCTTACCGTTCCGGCTAACAGGTCGGGCAGCGGCAAAATTCACGTAGTTGTGCAGGAGTCGCTCACCGAGGTCGAGGCGGTTTCGGACAGCGACGAACCCATTGCCACTGGCGCGCGTTGCGTAGTCAAGGAAGTAATTACCGAGCAGCTTGTTCTTGTAGAGCCGTTCGGTAAAACAAATAAAGAAACCAAGAAAGAGGAGGAAGAAAAGTAAAAATGAATTTGTTTGCAGCAGAAGGTTGGGTCGGAGGACTTGTAGGCACTATAGTTGCGGTCATAGTAATATTGCTTATTATGCTGCTCGTGTTCGTCAGCCGTTATAAAAAGTGTCCGTCCGACAAGGTCATGGTCATTTACGGTAAATTAAAGAAGGGTAAAAACGGTTCCGCTCAGGCGTCCAGTAAGTGCGTGCACGGCGGCGCTCAGTTCGTTTGGCCGTTCTTCCAGGCATACAGCTTTTTGGACCTGACGCCCATTTCGCTCAACGTCGATCTTAAAAACGCACTTTCGCATCAGAACATCCGTGTCGACGTTCCCTCGCGTTTCACCGTCGGTATTTCCACCGAGCCCGGCGTTATGCAGAACGCCGCAGAGCGCTTGCTCGGATTAAAAATGCAGGACATTCAGGATTTGGCAAGCGATATTATTTTGGGTCAGCTTCGTCTTGTTATCGCGTTAATGGATATCGAGGATATCAACACCAACCGCGATAAGTTCCAGGAAGAAATCTTCAGAAACGTCGAAACCGAGCTTAAAAAGATCGGACTTCGTCTTATCAACGTCAACGTAACCGATATCCGCGACGAGTCGGGCTACATCGAGGCGCTCGGTAAAGAGGCTGCAAGTAAGGCTGTCAACGACGCAAAAAAGTCGGTCGCAGAGCGTGAGCGCGACGGTGCTATCGGCGAGGCTAACGCTATCATGGATCAGCGTATCAACGTCGCAAAGGCAAACTCCGCCGCAGTCGAAGGCGAAAACCTCGCTAAGGCTAAGATAGCTCAGGCCAACGCAGACCTCAGAGAAGCGGAGGCAGAGGCAGACCGCCGTGCTACGTCCGCCGAAAAGATTGCCCAGGCTAACGCGTTGAAGGACGCGTACGAAGCTCAGCGCGAGGCGGAAAAATCGCGTGCGTCCCGTGAACAGAGCACGCTCGAAGCGGACGTCATCGTCAAGGCGGAAATCGAAAAGCACAAACTCGAACTCGAGGCAGAAGCTCAGGCAGAACAGATCAGAAGAAAAGCGCGCGGTGAAGCCGACGCTATCTTCGCAGTCAAAGAGGCAGAGGCTCGCGGTATGCTCGAAGTCCTGTCTAAGCAGGCAGAAGGCTTTGATAAGTTGGTTAAAGCAAGCGGCAAGGCAGACGACGCAGTCAAG
>CAZBTB010000026.1:0-10196 GCA_964494605.1 uncultured Lachnospiraceae bacterium | reverse complement strand
AGAAAGCCGTTTCTAGAGGTACTGTTCGTAGGGGCTATAACTTTGTTATGCCGGTGGCACGAACCTTGTCTAGACCGTAGAGAGCAGGAATTACGGGAACTTGTCCGACCTAACCGTGCAATACAGACGTACGTATTAAATTGTTACAGACCTATGCTTTGACTATACGTATAAGTCGTTCTTTCTCCGACGATTGTCTTGCGATTATAGTCGAGTTGCATTTTTTGCAATAGCCTTTAGCCTCGCCGTTGGCATTGACCGTAACCGTCATATAATTCAGACATTCGGGACATTTAATTCGTTTGACCTTACTCATATTGTCTCCTTTTCCCGTAAATACGCAAAGAGTGTTATTCGGTCCGCCGTCATTGCAGGGTCGGGAATTCCCGTGCGAAAGCGGACTGTCTTCCGTATTCTCAATATTAAAAACTTCGGGGCTATGAAGTTAAAAAAAATTGACTAATACAGGTCTTTGATTACTTTGATTGCGACGCCCTGAATAGCTATACATTTAAAAAACATATCTTCCATTTCGTCGTTTTCGGGGTGCAGCCGTATCCGTTTGCGCTTATGATCGAGGAAATAACGCTTTAACGTTGTTTCGTTATCTACGAGCGCAACTATGATTTGTCCTTCGTCGGCTGCTTCTTGTTTACGAACCAAAACCAAATCGCCGTCGTCGATACCCGCATTTACCATACTGTCGCCGTAGGTCTTAAGCAGGAAATATTTGCCTGCGCCTAAAAAGTCTTTCGAGACGGGAACGTAAGTTTCGATATTCTCCTCCGCAAACATCGGCGTTCCGCAAGCGACAGAGCCTATAACGGGCAGATATTCGACGCTTTGCTGAAACTTTTCCATCTTCGGAGTGCGAACGCCGCGCCACCCTCCCGAATATTCGAGCATACCTTTGTCCCGCATAGCCGCGATATAATTACTTACGCAGCTTTTCGAAATATTCAAGTTCGCCGCTATTTCGCGAACGCTGGGCGTCGTCCCTTCCTCGCTGTACACTCTGTCTATATAGTCTAATATAGAGTTCATCAACTCTGCACTTTTTGTTTGCATGATAACATGGTTTCCTTTGCAGATACTGTGGACTTATGTCCACGATAGAAAGATTATAGAACATATTTTTATGTTTGTCAACTGTTTTTCGGTCCCGATTCGAAAATTTATAATTGTTTTTCAGGTCGGGAATCGGCGACACCTTTCTTGCGTTTTTATTATAAAGAACGTGAAAAAAAGCAAGGGTATTTCTACTCTTGCTTAATCGGATAAAATCAAAATGATGAAAACTACAAAATACCTTTTTCTTTCAGATACTTATCCATTCTGGTATTTCTGTAGTCGTTACCGAACCGTGCCCAATCCATGTTCTTCGAACGTTCATACTCGAACTTTAAGCCGTCTTTTAACGTCATAAGCTCACTTTGCGCCATACCTGTTTCCTTTAAGATTTTGGAATTATCGGTAATTCTTTGGAACATTCTTGCATAAACAAGCTGATATCTTGCCCAATCTGCGCCCTCGGCTATAATATCGAGATAATCCTCGACGCTCACGGTTACATATTTGAAGGGATGAATTTCATTGTATATTTCCGCAATCTCTCTCCAGCTGTGATGCTCTCCCGTCGCCGTAATAAAGCTCTGCCCGTATGCCGAATCCCTGAACATAAGCCGCGCGATCATTCTTCCGACGTCGCCGCCCCACGAAAGAGTTGCCTGACAATTCATTGCCGCCTCGGGAAGAACAATCGTTTTCCCCGCCAGAATTCGATGTATTACCGTTTCCGCTTCAAGCGTTACAAGCTGAAAACGCCCTGTCGAATACGTCGTTGCGGGAAGAACTATAGTCCAATTGGTATAAGAAGAATTTGTGAGAATCTTTTCTTCTCTTGCCTTGTATAATGCATAATCGTCCGTTGCGAGAAACTCTTTATCTGTCGATACGTCCAAAAGTCTGGGCGAATCTTCTTTAATCGGCGGATTATCCGCAAAAACTCTGCACGAGGAAAGGAAAATATAATGATTTGTGCTGTCCAGAAGGAGCTTATGCTTATCTTCGAATTCCTTTGTTCCGTAGGTCATGAAATCGATTATGCCGTCATAATTGCCCTTCAGAATCCTCTCCAAGGCTCCTTCTTCCTTTACGTTGCACTTTATGTAGCTAAGGTTCGGATTATCGGAAGTCTTATCGTCCAAAGAAACGACGTAAACCTTGTACCCCAGATTCAAAAGCTCGGGAACGGCATATTTCCCCATTGCCCCCGTTCCGCCTAAAACAAGTATACTCTTCATAATTCATACCGCCTTTTTATAATTTAATGATTTATTAAGAGTATATCAGATTTTCTTATAACAGTAAATAGCAAAGTCGATATATTTGTCATATTTGATATTTTTTATAAAACGCCGTCCAAGATCCCCTTTAAATAGCCTATTGCGAAAAGTCTGCCGAGAGCCGTATAGCCTGCCGTTCCCTGTTGCTCTCCCGCCATAAGCGGAACGTGGTCCACCCTTATCGGCACGTCTACGCCGCATTTTCTGTAAAGTCTTATCATATCGGCCATATCGATAAGCCCGTTATCATGAAACGTTTCGCGGAATTTATATTTATTCCCGACGGCGTTTCTGAAATGAACGAAGAATATCTTATCCGCAAGCTTGGGAATAACGTCGTACAGATTTTCGCCCATCATAAGATATGTTGCCTGGCACATGGTTACCCCGAGATTATTGCTTTTTACGACGTTAACCGCTTTGTTAATATTCTCGTACGAAATCATGATGCGCGAAACGTCTCCTAGCTTTGCAATGGGTGGATCGTCCGGATGCAATGCAAGCTTGATTCCGTGCTTTTCCGCATGCGGAATTACGGCTTTTATAAAATACTCGTAATTCGTCCAAAGCTTGTCGGCGTCGATTGCCGTATCTTTCCGGGCAACGAAATCGTCCATATCGAAGCCCGTCACCAGCGCCCCGCCGCGCTCGGGAATATCGCAGGAGGTTCTCAGCCAACCTACGTGCGCCATAAAGTTGAAACAAATAGTGCGTATATCCAGATGTTCCATGATAGGAAGCATGGCGATTACTTTTTCAATGCATTCGTCGCGCTTTTCGTCGCCGAGCTTGATATGGTCGTGCAAATTATTGGGCATCGGCTCTATCACTACGGGCTTGATACCGAAGTCGATAAATTTTTTATGAATCGCTTTCCAGTGCCTTTCTTCCGTAACGTCAAAGTCCTCATTCTCGGGCAAACGAATGACGCCGTAGTCTACTCCGCATTGTTTTGCGTAGTCCCAAAGCACGTTCTTTTCACTCAGCAGATAGTCGCATAAAATCATGGTAATTTTTTCTCCCGTTTATAAAAACGTTTTTATTTTTTATATCGCATTTCCTATACGCTGTCAAGTAAGCTTTTGCGGCGCGGCGTAATCGGAGAGCGATTTAATATATTCGGCGGTGGTAAGTCCCGTGGATTTTTTGAAAAGCGTGTAGAAATATTTAACGTTATTAAAACCCGAAAGAGCGGCGACTTCTTCGCGGGTATAGTAACACGAGCCGAGAAGCTGCTTGGCTTTTCTGATTCTCAGTCGGTTTACGTAAACCAAAGGAGAACAGCCGAAATATGAATTGAATATACGGTTAAAGTAAGTTCCCGAGATAAACGATTGTTTGCAGACTTCGCTAAGCTTAAGGTCAGGGTCGTCGAAGTGTGCGTTGAGGTAATCGACGGAAGGTTGGATAATGGGCGGACAGTCGTCTTTCGTCGGCGTGTTAAAGTCGGATTGCGCCAGAATTTCGAACATGACGGATAGCGCCGAAAAAACGAAATTGGGCTTTTTTTGCGTCCACAGCGAATAGGCACGGACAAATAAGTCGCAAATCGCATTCGGATCTTTCGGACGAAAGACGGATATTTTGTTTTCGAGAAGATTGTCTGCGTCGATATGAAAAACGATAACCTCTTCTTTCTGAGATTTTTGAGAATACGAAGCGCCCCGGGGAATCCAAAGAATGTCGCCGCGGTTTACCGTAACAGAGCGGCCGTTGTAAAAGAACAAACTTTCGCCCTGTATACGGCAGCTTAACGCCGAGCAGGATTTTGAGGCGGTAGTAATCGTTGCGTTTGTTCTTTTCAGTCTTATTATATCGTTAATCGTCGCGTTTGGCATAGTTTTTTGCTCCAATCGGATAAAGACTATAATCATTATACACAATATCGATAAAAAAGTAAAGTGTAAAAAAACAAACTTTTTGTGTCGTGACGGGGATTGACGCATAAACGTGCGGCGTGCTATACTACAAGCAGGCAAATATGCCGTAAGGAGATTGAAATGGACGGTTTACGCGGGAAAAAAGTATTTTTTATCGGCGACAGCATAATGGCTCAGGACGGAAAGGTTTATGCTTATGACGATATTATGTATAACACCGAATATCGGGGGACAATGTGCAAGGGCTATCCGACGCTTTTGAAGGAGCGGCTGGGGATAGAAATCTATAAGAATACCGCTATAGGCGGGCATACCGTAAAATTGCAGCGGGAAATCGTAACGAACGAGGACGTTTCGGAAGCGGACGTTTTCGTGATCGCGGTCGGAGTAAACGATTTTACGTGGGACACTCCCATAGGAAAGCTGCCCGATTCGAAGGATACCGAATACAAAGAGACGTTTACGGGCGAATTCGTAAGATTATTGGACGACATTTATTCGCGCAATCCGACAGCGAAAACGGTGCTTATGACGCCGCTACAGAAAGACACGACGAAACGGTACGGAAATTACCGCAAAAACGATATGTTTTTCGTAAACAGCGCCGGTCACCGTTTAAGGGATTATGCGGAAGCAATCGTCAAAATCGGAAAAGAATATTCTTGCGTTGTGGCGGATATGTACGGCGAAAGCGGTTTCAACCGTTTTAATCTTCCGTTGTTTACGTTCGAGGGGACGCATCCGACGAATGCAGGCTACGAATACGTTCTGCCCGTGCTTATCGATGCTCTTAACAGAATATAGGTGAGACTATGATAACGATCGAAAATTTTACCGTAAAAGCTTTTTCTCTGCTGACGGAAGACGGACTGCAAATGGTCAGGCTCCGTTATAAATCGAGCAAAGCGGCTCATTTGCTTTTATCGGTATACCGCGACAAAGAGAAAACAGTGTCCGATCATCCCGTAGCGATCGATAGCGGTACCGCTCAAACGCGCCTATTACTACCCTGTGCCCGTCAGCCGTTTAAGGCGACGTTCGTTTTACACGACAAAACGGGAGTGATTGCCCAAACCGTTTACGAATGGAAAACGCCTAGAAAGTGGACTCTGTACGCCATGGTTTCGTCGCATACCGATCTGGGACTTCATAACTCGCATTATATACAGCGCTACAATGCCGCTCGGCTGTTGGACGAAGCGGCGCGGTTGTGCGAGGAAACGAAAAACAGTTCAAACGGGTGCTTCCGTTATACCGTAGAAGGCACGGCGGTTTGGAACGGTTACGCCTCAGAACGCGGCAAAGAAGCGGCGCGCAGTCTCGCGGAAAATCACGTAAACGCGGGTCGGATAGGCGTGTGCTGCGGCCTGGCGGGCAACCATACTCAGACATACGGATTGGAGGAAATGTGCCGCAGCGCGTATGAGCGGAGACGGCTCAATGAATATTGGGGAATAAAAAGCGAAACGCTTGCCATGATAGACAACAACGGTTTATCTGCCGCAATGATTCAGCCGTATGCCGAGGCGGGATATAAAAATATAATCTTCGCGCCCAATCCGTGGAATCCTATTCCCTCGGGCATTTGGCGGCGCGATACGAACAAACCGTTTTACCAATGGAACAGCGACGCGGGCGGCGGCGGTTCGCGTATAGACGTAAAGTACGACTCTGCTCTGCCTATGGTTTTCGATTGGACGGACAGGAATAACAACAAACTTACGGTTTGGGCGAGCGCGTCGTATTTACCGGGCGGCGCACGGTTCGGCATGGCAACGAACGGAACGGACAACCTATCGGATGCAGAAGAAAAAACCGCGGACACGCTCGACCTTTTAGAAGAAAAATATCCGTACGACGTGTGGCTTTTTGCGTGTTACGGAGACGATCAGGTTCCGAACCGCGCACTTGCGGATACGTTTATGCGCTGGAACCAAAAATGGGCGTTTCCGAAATTCGAAACACTCGGAAATCCCGACCTGCCTTTCGATCGTATCAGGGAAAAATTCGGCGACAGCATTCCCAAGCTATACGGAGATATAACGGGCGGCTGGTACCAGCACCCCGTTTCCGTACCCGAGCTGCTTGCGCAAAAATTCGATGCGGACAGGCTTTTACCGACGGCGGAAAAGTGGGCTGTCGTTGCCGCTTTAACGAACTGCGATTATCGCTACCCCGCCGAAGAATTCGACCGGGCTTGGAAATACCTATTGTGTAACGACGAACATTCGTACGGTACCAGCGAGTATTCGGGTCGGCCCGTATACGAGACCTGGATGCAGCACAGAGACTGGATAGAAAAGGCGTCGGCGATTGCTCAAAAAGAACTCAACGCTGCCGTTAAAGCCATTGCGTCGAAGCTTGACACCGAAGAACCTAAAACCGTGTATTTCAATCCGACGCTGAAAAGCCGCACGGAATTGGTGCAAAACGGCAGCGGTTACGCTTACGTAACCGTACCTCCTTTAGGGTATACCGCAGTTGCGGCTTCGGAATTTACAGCCGACGAGATTAAAGTCGTTAAGGGCTTAAACCCGCCCGTTGCGGAAAACGAATATTACAAAATAGAGTTTTGCCGTAACGGCGCGATAAAATCGATATACGATAAAGAGCTTGACAGGGAGCTTATAAAGCAGAATTGCGAATACTACGCAAACGAGCTTATTTACACGAACGACAACCACAAAACGTTTTACGTTCCGGGCGCGGCGGAGTTTACCGTAACCGAATATTCGGAAAAAACCGTAATAACGTCGGTATCCGAGCATAAGAGCATGCGCAGTGAAGTTATCGGTACGGTGACCTTGTACAAAAGAGAAAAACGGATAGATATAGACAACACGGTCAAGCACCCGCGCGACATGATAAACAATTGCCGCTACAACCGATACGTCTATTACTCTTTCCCCTTCGACGTCGACAATTGCAAACGCTACTGTCATCTCAACGGCACGGTCGCGGAATACGCAACAGACGTTACGGGACACGGAACGGACGTTTATATGGCTACGCGCGAATGGTGCTGTTGCCAAAACGGCGATTTCGGTATCGCGCTGACGTCGCTTGATTCTCAACTCGTCGAATTCGGAGAGATCCACCCCGATAAAACCGATTTCGGCAGGTGCGGCGACGGCTCCGAAGTTTTCGTCTACGCCGCCAACGACTGGTTGCAAAAGCATACGCCGGGCGGAAGTCATTTGGAATTTCGGTTTCGCTTTTGCATATATTCGTATTCGGGCGATTACGGCGCGGCAGGCGTAACGGATCTGTCCGAACGTTTCTCTCATCCGCTCTGTTCCGTTAATGTCGAAAAACAGCGCGGTACGCTGAACGGAACGAAATATAGCTTTTTATCTGCCGATCCTCCCGTAAGACTGCTTACTCTTAAGCGCGCCGACGACGGCAGGGGGATTATTGCCCGTGTTTACGGCGAGACCGAAAACGTGCGCTTTATTGACGGTCGGGGCAAAACGATCGGGACAAACAGATGTACCGTCGACGAGCAGGACGAGAACGTAAGCGGAAGCGGTTTTATTACTTACCGATTGGATAAAGACCTGAACTTGCCCGTACGACAGGCAAAATCGGAAAAAAGAAAAAACAACGCTCCGTCGGATATCGGCGGAACGCATACGGGATTGATAACCGAACCCCGCGCCGCTTGCGGAGCGGAGAACGGTCGGTTGTATTTGCTATGGGGAAAATGCGCGGATGCGGATTTATCGCATTACGAGATTTACCGCAGCGAAACAAGCGGATTTACGGCGAACGAGTCGACTTTTGTCGCTCGCGTGTCTCCCGAACGGTATTGCGTCGAAAGCTACGAGGACGTAGGGCTTAAAAACCATACCGAATATTTTTATCGGATCTCAGCGGTAAACGCATCGGGAGTTCGCGGTAATCTAAGCAAGGAGTTCTCCGCGTTTACCAAAGAATAAGCTTAACCGGTGTATTTTTTCATAACGTCGGTAAAGGGAGTAATATCGGGTTCTCCGTAAAGCTCCTCGTAGTCGCCGCCCAAATAACAACCGAACGTTGCTATATCCTCGAAACCGAGCTTAGCGTATTCGTCGACGTCTCTTTCGATCTCGGCTTTATCCGCTATTAAGCGCTTCGGGGGCTTTTTCCAATCGGAAAACAGCGAGTTATCCAAAAAGTATTCGAGCACGCGCGAATGCTTCGCTCCGAAAAACTCTATAAGGGGTATGCGCAACGCCAACTCACGCGTCGCGCTTTCTATGTAGCTGTCGTCCTTCCGCCCTTTATCCATAGGAGCATATTCGAGAAAAACTCCGTCGGCTTTAGGCGTTTTTTTCGGTACTTCGAGCGTATCCTGATACGCAAGATAAGCCATTTTTGCTTTCGGTCTTTTCTTCCTTATTTCGCTTATCATGGCGTTTACGGCGATAAGCTGCTGATCCGACGCGGAAAGCTTGCTGCATTTTTCGCAGTTACAGAGTACGTCCCTGATATCGTCGAACCAAAAATAATAATTTTCATTGCTACCGTAAAGCTTATCCGCAAGCTTTACGGCATTTTCGGCGATTAATTTCAACGCGTCGGGATTGGAAACGCAGAAATTGTAATCGCTCACCCTTTCTCCGTCTTTATTCATACGGAAATACTCGGGATGCTCCGAAAACAACGACTTATTCAGCAGATAGCCCATCGCGTGAATCTCATACTCGATTTCCAGCCCTTTGCTTTTCGCATAATCGATAAGCGCCCGAAACTCGTCGGTTTCAATCATCGACAGCATATCCGAAAGGGTTTTAGCCGCGTCCTGTCCGCCTACGGGATGAAGTCCGAGAATATTTACCCCCTGCTCCGCCATACGGTCTATCCACTTTTTGCTTAGCTCCTCGGGATGTATCAGAATTGCACTTTTCATAAAAAGCACTCACCTCAAAAAAATTCCGAGTTAATTCTATCATTTATACTACCGTTTGTCAACAACAATTTACAATGTCCGATTTACATCTGCCGCAGTCGGAACACCCGTTGCAAATCAGGCGGTTGCCGCAATTCAAACAGTTCGTGCGGTAATGCGGAACGTAAAGCTCGTTTTTGGGAATAGGTATACCCAATCGGTCGGTCAAAACAAATTCCATAGGCTTACCGCGGTACTGCAAACCTTCCGAATAGGCAAGATAGGTCTGACGGATTTTGCTCTTTATGTAATTCGTCTTTCCGTCTTTCACATAGTAATTGCCCGTTTCGATAAAGGCAAAAGTAACGTCGTGAGCCTTGCACTCGTCGTGTAATTTCTTTACCCACTCATAGCGGCACGGTCTGGAGCCGTCGTAGTTTTCTCCGCCGCAAATAACCTGTTCGATTTGCCCTTCTTTCAAATACTTTTCAATGGATATTTCGCCTATAAGCGGCGCGGTCATTATGCCTTTGTGCTTAAAAGGCAACCCGAAAAGTATGGGAATACGCTCGTCGGCACGGCGTTGATTTTCGCAGGTTACGTTAAAGAACACGTTCTCCCAGCCGCTACCCCAATCCTTGGGCAAACACTTTTCCACCCGCTCGGGGCGTTTTGTAAGCAAGAAGAATCTGACGTCCGGTCTTTCGTAAATGATATTCCAAACCTCGTTGCGCCATTTGTCCGCGCCCTCGACAAAAAAGTCCGAAGTCATACAAACTCTTATGAGTTCGCCGCTTTTGATTTTATAACTGCCGTCGCGGTTTTTAGACAGCGGATAGTAAAAGTTGTTCGTTTTGGTTACGACCGAGCTGTCGCCGTTACCGTGCTTTTTATCGAGAAAGTACATATAACAGTTTTGACAGCCCTCGCTGCATTTTTGACAGCCGTGCCACGGATTCCATATATCGTGCATAATTTTATCCCTTTAGTGCCGTTAAAACCGCACCGATATCTTCATTGATACAGATTGATTGTTGTTCTATTTGCGGCGGACAAATCGCTTCGCCGTAGTTGATACATGCATATATCGCTTTGGGATTT
>CAZBTB010000025.1:0-10524 GCA_964494605.1 uncultured Lachnospiraceae bacterium | reverse complement strand
CAGTTGCAAAGGTATAAACGGCATTTCGGTAAGCTCGACGAGCCGCGTTAATTCCGAGTATGCTATTGCAAATACGGCAAAATCGATTAAGGGCTTTGACGTTATCGTAGTTGCCGGCGGAACGAACGATTACGGCTCGGATGTTGTTCTTGGGGATGTGAGCGATGAAACCGACGTTTCGTTTTACGGTGCGCTGTTCGTTGCATACGACAGCCTGAAGCGCAACAATCCGAATGCGAAAATATTTATTGTCACACCCATTCGGAGAGTGGATGAGGACAAAAGGAATTCGGCAGGATTCGTTCTTAATGACTACCGCCGAGCGGAAACGGAACAGGCAACGCGGTTCGGCTTTACGGTTATTGACGGAAAAAAGCTTGATATAGATCCCGATACCGAGAGCGGCAGACTCGAATGTATTCCCGACGGATTGCATCCGAATAATTGGGGACACCGATTATATGCCGAAATGTTATTTAAAGAAATATCGGAGAGAATAAAATGCTGAAAAACATTCCCAAAATATTAAGCCCCGAGCTACTCAAAATATTAAGCGCAATGGGACACGGCGACGAGGTTGTTATAGCCGATGCAAACTTTCCGTCTGAAACTTTTTCGAAAAGGCTGGTTCGTGCCGACGGAATTTCGGGAGTGGAAATGTTGGATGCGGTCATGAGAGTCATACCGCTCGATACTTACGTATCGGCAAACTTTATGCTCATGCAAACCGAAGCGGGCGATCCCATTCCCGAAATTTGGGATGAGTACCGAATAACGGCGACGAAAAACGACAAAAGTGTAAGAGAAGAACGGCTTAAACGAGTCGATTTTTACGAGCGGGCTAAAAACGCTTATGCGGTAATCGCCACGGGCGAGGTGCGCATTTATGCCAACGTTATACTTAAGAAAGGAGTGATACAATGAATTTCGTTACGGACAAGTTCGTGTTTAACGGTTATGAGGCTACGGTGATATGTCCCGAAAAACCGAACGGCAAATGGATTTACAAGACCGAATTTCTGTATGCCTTCGATAAAGCGGAACGCGAGCTTTCGGATCTGGGCTATACGCGCGTTTACTACGCGATAAGCAACAAGTACGGCAGTGCCGAGGCGGTGGAGCTTATGCGTGCGTTTTGCATCGAAGTTGCGCTTAGGTACGGCTTAAGCAAAAAAACGGTGTTGTTCGGCTTTTCGCGCGGCGGACTCTATGCGTTTAATTTTGCGTTAAAGTACCCTGAGCTTGTCGATAAGGTTTATCTCGACGCGCCCGTTCTCGATTTGAAAACCTGGCCGCCCGAGAACAGCCGTGAGCAGGCGGAAATGTTTACCGAGTACAATATAAGCTCGCTGAATGAGCTTACAACCAATCCGATAGACAGAATACCCGAGTTTTTCGACAAAAAAATACCGTTGTTGATTGTAGCCGGCGGAGCGGACGAGGTTGTTCCGTATATTAAAAATGCGGGCAGAATCGTCGAATATTGTCTGAAGAACGGGATCGATCTAAAGTATTTTGTCAAACCCGATTGTAAGCATCATCCGCACTCGCTCGAAAATGTCGACGCGATAATACGGTTTGTCGAAGCGAACAGTTAAACTTGTACGTTACCACCGTAATATTATACAAGTTTGCGATAATAAAGTTATAACGGTTGAGTATAGATAGAGGCTATAATATAATTGTTAAAATAACAAAAAAGGAGATTTGATTATGGCAAAGAACAGACTTATCGGAGATTATCCGGTAATAGGAATCAGACCGACTATCGACGGACGGCGCGGAGCGCTCAAGGTTCGCGAGAGTCTTGAAGAACAGACGATGAACATGGCAAAGTCGGCGGCTAAGCTTATCGAAGAAAACGTGTTTTATTCGAACGGTGCGCCCGTTAAAGTAATCATTGCCGACACCACGATCGGACGTGTTGCGGAAGCCGCGGCGTGTGCCGACAAGTTCAAAAAAGCGGGCGTCGATATAACCGTTACCGTTACGCCGTGCTGGTGTTACGGCGCCGAGACCATGGATATGGACCCAATGACGATTAAAGCCGTTTGGGGATTTAACGGAACGGAGCGCCCGGGCGCCGTGTATCTTGCGTCGGTGCTTGCCACTCACGCGCAAAAGGGTTTACCTGCGTTCGGCATTTACGGACACGAGGTTCAGGACGCCGACGACACGTCAATTCCCGATGACGTAAAGGAAAAGCTTCTTCGCTTTGCACGCGCGGCGGTTGCGGCGGCAACCATGCGCGGCAAGTCGTACCTGCAAATCGGTTCTGTAACCATGGGCATAGGCGGCAGTATCATAAGTCCCGAGCTGTTCGAGGAATATCTCGGAATGCGCGTCGAGAGCGTGGACGAGGTTGAAATCATCCGCCGTATGACCAAGGGGATTTACGACGAAAAAGAGTATGAAAAGGCGTTAAATTGGATTAAAGAAAAATGCCGTCCCGACTTTGACAAAAATCCCAAGGAGCTTCAGAAGACCGCTAAGCAAAAGGCGGCCGATTGGGAGTTTACGGCAAAAATGGCGTGCATAATCAAAGACCTGTTCAACGGCAATAAGAACTTGCCGGAAGGCTGCGAAGAGGAGGCTGTCGGACACAACGCTATTGCCGGAGGTTTCCAGGGACAGCGCCAGTGGACGGATTTTTATCCCAACTGCGATTTCCCCGAGAGTATCTTAAACTCGACTTTCGATTGGAACGGCGCGCGCGAGCCGTATATTCTGGCAACCGAAAACGACACGTTAAACGCGGTCGGAATGTTGTTCGGCAAGCTTTTGACGGGACGCGCTCAGATGTTTGCCGACGTTCGCACTTATTGGTCGGGCGATGCCGTCAAACGCGTTACCGGTTACGATATCGAAGGCAAAGCAAAGGAAGCGGACGGATTTATTCATTTGATAAACTCGGGCGCTTGCTGTGTGGACGCTTGCGGCGAAGTAAAGGATAAAGCAGGCAATGCCGTCATGAAAAAGTGGTGGGAAGTGACCGCAAAGGATATCGACGCTATGATGAATGCGACGAGCTGGCCCTATGCGGACTTAGGCTATTTCAGAGGCGGCGGTTATTCCTCGAGGTTCGTTACCCGTGCGGAAATGCCCGCCACGATGTTGCGGCTTAACCTTGTAAAAGGTTTGGGTCCCGTTATGCAGATAGCCGAGGGCTGGACCGTACAGCTTCCCGACGAGGTAACGGATAAGCTTTGGAAACGCACCGACTACACCTGGCCGTGCACTTGGTTTGCTCCGCGCGTTACCGGCAAGGGCGCGTTTAAGTCGGCTTACGAGCTTATGAACAACTGGGGCGCTAACCACGGTGCGATTTCTTACGGGCATATCGGCGCGGACGTTATTACGCTTTGCTCGATTCTGAGAATCCCCGTATGTCTGCACAACGTCGACGAGGACAAAATTTACCGTCCTGCCGCTTGGAACGCATTCGGAATGGACAAGGAAGTTCAGGACTATAACGCCTGCCGCGCTTACGGTCCGCTGTATAAAAATATCAGATAAAATTTTTGTAGGAGGGAAAAAGATGAAAAAGATAATCTCTGTAGCCGTTGCGCTTATTGCGGTGTTCTGTTTGTTCGCATGTACGCCCGCAACCGAGCCGCCGGCGAACGCGACTTATACCGTCACGTTTAAGCAAGACGGTGCGGCTGACGTTACGCGAACGGTGGAAGAGGGTAAATCGCTTACCGATTTGCCAGCGCCTCAAGCCGTTACCGGGTATACCGTAACGTGGGAAAGTAAGGACTTGACTAACGTAAAATCGGACATTACCGTTAACGCGGTTAAGACGCCCAATACGTATACCATTACGTTTGAGCTTAATAACGAAAATGCGTCTGTTCAGTCCGATACGCTTAACGTGGTTTACGATGCCGAGTTTATTTTGCCCAAGCCCGAAGTGTTCGGAACAAACGAATTTATCAAGTGGGTAATCAAAGGCACTCAGACCGAGCTGACAAGCGGCGTATATAAGATTGCAGACAACGTAACGTTAACCGCCGTCTATGATGAATGGACGGAGAACCACTGATTTTAACAGTCGGAAACAAAAAAGGTCGCAGCATATGCGGCCTTTTTTCGTCTTAGTATTTCATGTCCAGTAAAGCTTCTTCGGTTTTATGCGTTTCGTTTTTGGCGTCGGGGGTGTGGCATACGGCGTAGTAGTAGAGCGCGTCGATAAGCGCGAGCTGAGTTATGCGCGAGTTCAGTCCCAGAATAGAATAGTTGATTTCGTCGGACACCGTGCTCAGGACGTAATCGGCGGCTAAGTAGACGGGGGATTTGCCTGCGTTTGTAATAGCTACCGTCACTGCGCCGTTTGTTTTAGCTAACTTGAGCGCATTGACAACGTCTCTCGAACTGCCGCTGTGCGTTACGGCTATTGCAGTACAGTCCTTTTTTGCGTGCGCCGCCGCAATCGCCTGCATGTGAGTATCGCTGTAGGCAACCGCATTGTAGCCTAACCGCAACAGTTTGTGCGCCATGTCCTCGGCAACCGACGACGAATTGCCCGAGCCGAATATCAGTATGCGGTCGGCGTTTATTATCGAGTCCGCCGCCGACTTAAAGATTTGCGGGTCAAACAGCTTTTTGGTTTTTTCGAGCGAACAGTAAATATCATTACAAACTTTACCGAACAGCGTTTCGGGGGAGTCGTCGGCAGAAACCGCTTCGCCTATGCCGCCCGTGTTTTCCTCTTGCGCCAAGGATATTTTAAGCTGCTGATATCCCGAAAATCCTAACCTGCGCGAAAAGCGAACGACGGTTGCGTCCGAGCTTCCGCACTTGTCGGCAAATTCGCTTATGGACAGCGGAATAAGCCCCGTCGGGTTTTCCAGAATAAAATCGGCGATCTTCTTTTCGGACGCGCCCATTTCCTTGTAAAGCATTTTGACGTTTAACAGCGTTTTGTTCATACTTAAATTATAGCTCAGATGAAAATTTTTGTCAATAGAAATAGGGTTATCTGAGATTTTTACATATTAAAATGAAAAATATTTTCAAAATGCTTGTAATTTAAATTTGAGTATGCTATAATTATACCGAAATATATGCAAGTATATGAAAAAAATTTTCAGGAGCGGACAAAACATGAATGAATTTCTGCAAACGCAAATATTAACCGAGCTCGAGGATGCGGTCGGGGAAGCGAATTGCTCGATTAAGCCCATTGACAAGCTCACTCACAGCGTGGACTACTTTTGGCTGTCGCGCATGTGGGCGGACAGAGGAAGGCGTATGCCCGAAGCCGATTTCGTGGTTTCGCCCCTTGACGCAAAAGAAACGTCCAAGGTTCTTAAAATCGCCAACTATTATAAGCTTCCCGTGACTACGTGGGGCGGCGGAGGCGGCACGCAGGGCGGCGCGATTCCCGTTGCAGGCGGAATAGTCCTTGACACCAAGCGCATGAACAAGATTTACGAAATCAACACCGACGGAATGTACATAGAGTGCGGTGCCGGCGCAATTTACAAGCATATCGAATGGGCGGCAAACGAAAAGGGTTATGCGACTATGCATTATCCTTCGTCGCTGACGTGCTCGACGGTGGGCGGCTTTTTGGCGCACCGCGGCATAGGCGTCGTTTCGACTAAGTACGGTAAAATCGACGATATGGTACTTCAGATGGAGGTGGTTTTACCCAACGGCGATATTATCAACACGAGCTCCGCGCCCAAGCATGCGGCAGGACCCGACCTCAATCAGATTTTTATCGGAAGCGAGGGTACGCTCGGCATTATCACCAAAGCGCAGATAAGGATTTACGAACAGCCCGAAGACCGTCGTTTCAGAGGATTTTTGTTTAAGGATATGTCGTCTGCGTTTAAGGCAAGCCGTGAGATATTGCAAAAGTTCAAGCCGTCGGTAATGCGGCTTTACGACGAAGCCGAAACGGCAACGCTTATTAAAAAGATTGTGGGCGTGGCAAAACCGGGTGCGTTTATGAACATTGCCTACGAGGGCGTAAAAGAGCTTGTCGACGTCGAAGAAAAAATCTTACTCGAAACCTTTAAGCGTTACGGCGCGGAGGACTTGGGATCCGAGTACGGCGAAAAGTGGTGGAAGGAAAAGATAACCTTCTTCTATCCGGGGCACATGATGGATCTGCCGCAGATGTTCGGTACGATGGATACGATTGCTCCCTATGACAAGATTGAAAAGATTTATCGGGCGATGAAAGAAGCTGTCGAAACCAACTTCCCGCAGGCAAGGTTTATCGCGCATTTCTCGCACTGGTACGAATGGGGCTGTATGATTTACGATCGCTTTATCGTGGACAATCCGCCTGCCGATCCCGTCGAGGCTATGAGACTGCACAATAAAATCTGGACGCTCGGCGTGCGCACGGCGATTGCAAACGGCGGCGTTGTAAACGACCACCACGGCGTAGGCATTAAGCTGGGGCGTCTTATGAAAGAGCAGTACGGACCCGCGATGCAGGTTTTCGAAGGAATAAAGAAATCGCTCGACCCGAACGGAATTATGAACCCGTTTAAGCTTGGATTGTAAGGAGATAACTATGATGAATATATCCGAAAAGGCAAAAGGAATAATAGACAGCTGCCGCTTCTGTTGGATGTGCAGGCACGTTTGTCCCGTTGGTAACGCTACGGGATTGGAACGCAATACCGCCCGTGCACGAGCGCTTGCGGCGTCCGTTGCGGTAAGGGGAGCGGAAGACCCCAAGGAGATTATCGACAACGTTTACGAATGTACGCTGTGCGGCGCGTGTACCAATAACTGTGTGACGGGTTGGGACCCGAAGGTTTTCATACAGGAGATCAAAGCCGACTGCGCCATGAACGGACTTATGCCCGATTATATCGCCAAGCTGCTTGATAATTACGAAAAAAGCGGCAACGTTTACGGAGCAAAAGCGGAAGAACGTTTAATAAAGTTGCTTAACGGCGAAAAAAGCGATATACTATTGTTAGTGGGACAGGACACGCTTTACAAAAGCGCGCAATCGGCGGAAAACGTTGCCAAACTACTTAAGTCTGCGGGAGTTAAGTTTGCGTTTGACAAAGAAGCAAACGACACGGGCGCGGCGTTGTGGTTTATCTTGGGCAAAACCGAAGAGACGCGTCAGGCGGCGATAAAGTGTGCGGAAATCATGAACGGCTACAAAAAGGTTGTGGTTTACGATCCGGTCGACTTAAAGCTTATCCGTCACGAGTACAACGAATGGGGTATCGACGTAAAAGCCGAGGTCATGGGATTCAACGAGTTTTTGCTCGAGCTTATCGACAAAGGCGCGCTCAAAGTCAAAAAGAGCAAGCGCGAGTACACGCTCCAGGACAACTATGCTTATGCCCGCGAGCTTGACGACGTTACGACGGGCAGGTCGCTTATCGAAAAGGCAGGCGTAAACAGGGAAATGTTGCTTATCGGTAAAGAGGCGAATCTTGCCGGACATCTTATTATGAACGAGTACATGCCGAGCGTTATGACCGAAGTTGCCAAGACACGTTGGACGGATGCGGCAAATATGGGAAGCAAGACGCTAGTCACCGAAAACCCTGCCGAGTACGAGCTGCTCAAAGCTACTTGTCCCGAGGGATATAAGGTTTTGTCGATAGAGGAAATGTTACTCGAAAATTTGTGAGGTTGATATGAATTTGAAGAAAAAGTACGTTGAAAAATACGGTTACGAGAGAGTCGTTACCGACCGCAACAGTGTTTTGACTTTTGCCGAAATGGATATGCTGAAGCTCGCGGACGGAAAGAGCGTAACGCTGGACGAAAAGGGCAAGGAGTTTGCTTTGATTGTGTTGTACGGAACCTGCGAGGTTTCGGGCGAGGAGTTTAAGTTCGAAAAAGTGGGCGTGCGAAAAACCGTTTTCGACGGCGTGGGCGAGGCTGTTTACGTGGGACTTAATACTGCGTTTACCGTTACGGCTACAGGCGGCGATGTAAAAATCGCCGTTGCCAAAGCGCCTGCCGACAAGTATTTCAAACCTCAGGTAATGCGTATCGAAAATATCAAAACCAAGGCGTTGGGCAAAGGCTCGTTTGCACGCACTGCGGCGTTCAACGTTGCCGAAAATACCGAGGCAAACCTTTTGTATATTGGCGAGTTTTGGGTGGAGGACGGCAACTGGGCAAGCTTTCCGCCCCACAAGCACGACGTCGAGAATATGCCGGAGGAAGGTTTCCTGGACGAGATTTATTATTTCGAGTTCGATAAACCGCAGGGCTTCGGCGTGCAGATGGTTTACTCCAAAGAAGGCGATATAAACGAGGCGTACAAGGTGACGAGCGGCGAGCTTGTGGAAGTCCCGAAAGGTTATCACCCGTTCTCCGTTGCGCCCGGCTACAAGAACTATTGCTTATGGATAATGGCGGGACGTAACCGCGGCATTTTCTGTACGACCGAAGAAGCGCATAAGTGGATAAACAAGTAAAGGTAGAATTATGAAATACGTTTTGGGCGTGGATTTCGGCGGCGGAGCGAGCAAGGCAACGTTACTGAGCGAGCAAGGCAAAGTCGTCGCGACCGCAAGCGAAGAATACGAAACATTATGTATCGGTTCGGGCGGACGCGAACAGCGACCCGATGATTGGTTTGACGCGACGGTCAATAATATCCGCGCCGTTTTATCGATTGCCGACGTAAAAGGAGAAGACGTCGAATGTATTGCCTTCGATGCCGCGACGCATACCGCCGTTCTCACGGACGAAAATTTCAACGTTGTCAGAAACTCGATTTATTGGACGGACACGCGTTCCGTTCGCGAAGTCGAGTTGTTACAGCGTGAATACGGCGACGATATATTCGCGCGTTTTAAGCACCGCGCAGATACTATCTGGACGCTTCCCGAGCTACTGTGGATCAAAAATAACGAACCGAAAGTTTGGGCAAAAGTCAAGCGCGTAATGTTCGCAAAGGACTATGTAAGAAATCGCTTTACGGGCGATTTTTGTACCGACGGAATCGAAGCGGAAGGCAGTATGTTCTTTGACTGCAACGAGCGTGATTGGTCGGATAAGTATATTAAAATGCTGGACCTAAGCCGCGAAAATCTGCCGAAAATCGTTAATCCTACAGATATTACGGGAAAAGTCGGTAAAACCGCTGCCGAGCTTACGGGTTTAAAAGAGGGGACTAAGGTTATTTGCGGAACGACGGACACCGCCGCCGAGGTTTTTGCCGCAGGCGCGGTAAATAAGAGACAGTGTACGGTAAAGCTCGCAACCGCCGGCAGAATCTGTGCGGTAAGCGATAAGCTGATTCCCGACGAGCACATAATCAACTATTCGCACGTTAAAAACGGACTTTTCTATCCCGGGACGGCAACAAAGTCCTGTGCTGCGTCGCTCAGGTGGTTCCGCGATACATTTGGTGGCAGCTACAAAGAGATTGACGAGCTTGCCGAGCGCGTACCCGTCGGCAGTGACGGACTTGTCTTTCACCCGTATCTAAGCGGAGAGCTTACGCCCGTAGGTAACGCCAAGCTCCGAGGCGGTTTTACGGGTATTTCGGGCGTGCACGGCAAAGGACACTTCGCCCGTGCGGTCATGGAAGGCGCGGCGTTGTCGTTACTTGACTGCAAAAACTATTTAAGTACCCGCGGCGTAAATATTGACAGCGCGTTTATTATAGGCGGCGGAGCAAAGAGCAAGCTGTGGCGCGGTATCGTTGCCGACGTACTTAACCTTAGGCTTGCGACTACCGAAAATAACGACAGTTCGTTCGGCTCTGCGATGCTCGCAGGTATTGCGGCAGGTTTCTTCGCGTCACCCGACGATGCTGTGAATAAGTGCTGCATAGTCACGGGCGTGACCGAACCCAAAGAAGAAAACCACGAATATTATCTCTTAGCTTACGACAAGTACGTTCGTATCCGTAAAATGTTGGAGGAGCTGTACGGTGACTAGGATTGCTGTCGCGCTCAAGTTTTACAGGGGCGAAATAAGTCCGTTTGACGAGTCGGCGCTCGAGTGCGCACTTCGTTATCCCGATTCCGAGGTCGTGCTTTTAGCTATGGCGCCGCTGTCGGTTAAGCCTAGGCTCGAGTATTTTACGCGTTTGGGTGTAAGCGGTGCGGTGCTGATTTCGGACGGGCTGTATGCGGGCAGTGATACGCTCGCAACGGCAAAGGTGCTTGCCGCCGCCGTGAAGCGAATAAAACCCGATCTCGTGCTTTGCGGAAGACAAAGTATGAACGGTGATACCGCGCAGGTTCCGCCCGAGCTTGCGGCGCTGATCGGATTCGGTTTTATTCCCTACGCTATGGAAGTAAAACCCGATTGCGTTAATACGCGTTTGGGCGAAGTGAAATTCGCTTTGCCCGCAGTCATAAGCGTGGAAAAGATTGCACCGCTGAGACTCCCTCGGATTACTTCCAAGGTCGTACCCGCCGAAGTTTGGGACAATTCGGTCTTAAAGCTGAATCCCGACGAAGTGGGACTGGACGGCTCGCCCACGAAAGTGCTTGCGGTAAGCGAAAACAAGCATGAGAAAAAGCAATGCGAATTTATCGGTTGCGAAAGTTTACGGGAAGCTAT
>CAZBTB010000024.1:0-10615 GCA_964494605.1 uncultured Lachnospiraceae bacterium | reverse complement strand
AGTATCAACGCCATGTAGCCGTGATACGAGCCCGTCGTCCGCTGAATTTTTATGTTTTCCAAGCCCGCGCCGAAGGTCTGCGCTATCATGGGTGCGGAAATCCACCATACGAGTATGAGAAGCGACCACTCGAAAAGCCGTTTGTCCTTGGAAATCCAGAGCCAAATCCAGGCAAAGTTTGTCATGCCGTAGCTCATACTCATCCAAAGTAAGACCCAAAACATATTTCCGCCCGAAATCGACCGAGAATGGGTCAGCAAATGGAAAATTCCGTAATCGACGATCATGTATAAAATTCCGCCGGCAATCGAAAAAATAAGCGTTAAATATTTCTTTTTAAATAACAATAAGCCGCAGAAAAATACCAAAAACACTATATCAAGATAGATATACAGCGGGTTAAATACCCTTTGCGCTATAACCTCCGTCGTTGACGCGGCTACCGTGACTTGAACCATTCGCTATGCTCCCTTAATTGTAAAATCTTCTTTCAGTGTACACGAAGTTCATGTTCATGTCAACCGTTTGTATTAATTTTTTTAGCTTCAAACATTAAAATGATAAAAACGCAAACCGACACAAAATTCGATTTGCGTTTTTGGTGTGTCCGTCGGGGCTCGAACCCGAACCGAAGGCGTCGGAGGCCTTAATGGTATCCAATTCCACCACGGGCACAAGCAACTTTATAAATTATAATACAATTTCTCAAATAAGTCAAAGCGTTTTACGGTAAAATCAAAAAACAATTCAATCCGAGCAAAAATAAAGAACAGAACCGTAGTTTAGGCTCTGTTCTTTTATCTTTGGTTTTTCTTTTGTAATTAAGATTAAATCTTTTCCGTAATCTTGGCAGCCTTACCTGAAAGGTTACGCAAGTAATAGAGCTTAGCTCTTCTGACTTTACCATGACGAATCACTTCGATTCTGTCGATACGCGGCGAGTGCAACGGGAAAGTTCTCTCGATACCGATACCAAACGAAACACGTCTAACCGTAAAAGACTCACGAACGCTGCCGTTCTTCTTGCTGATTACAATGCCTTCAAATGCCTGTAAACGTTCTCTGGAGCCCTCAACGACTTTAACAAACACCTTTACGCTGTCACCGACGTTGATTACGGGAACTTCTTTTTTCATGTACTCTTTTTCGATTGCTTCGATTAAGTTACTCATTATGACTATACCTCCTTGTTTGCGACATGTTCTTATAAACCGTCTGTTTACATTGGAACACGCGAGTCACTAGAAAATTATATAATAAATTCAAATAATATGCAAGCGATTTAGCATAGATATTCAAAAAATTTTCATGAAATTGTCTACATATTGCTATATTCGCAGCTATTTCTGAATTCATTGACAAAATCCAAATAGCGATCCTCCATAATTGCATCCTGTACACGTTTCATTAATCCGATTAGATACGTTATATTATGGAGACTTAACATTCTTCCGCCCAAAATTTCCTCAACGTTCACAAGATGTCTCAAGTACGCTTTGGTATAATTTTTGCAGCAATAGCAATCGCAATTTTCGTCAAGCGGTGTAAAATCGTCTTTATATTTGCCATTGCGGGCAACGACTTTACCCTTTGAGGTAAACGCCGTGCCGTTGCGGGCAACTCGCGTAGGAAGAACGCAATCGAACATATCGATTCCGCGAAGAACGCCCTCGACCAAACAATCGGGACTGCCCACGCCCATAAGGTAACGCGGCATATTCTCCGGATAATTCGGTTGCATTTCATCCATAATGCGATACATGACCTCTTTGGGCTCACCCACCGAAAGCCCTCCGATAGCTATTCCGCACTCGGCGTAAGGTATTGTCTCGGCAAGCGATTTCATTCGCAAATCCTCAAACATGTTGCCCTGCACAATAGGAAATAACATTTGTTTTGGATTCTTATGAAACTTTTTGCAACGATCCAACCATTCAAGCGTAATTTTCATAGCTTTTTCCGCTTGAGTGTGGTCGGAACCGAATTCGCTGCAAACGTCAAACGCCATAATAATATCCGAACCGAGACAATTCTGAATTTCAATCGCCTTTTCGGGCGTGATCAAATGCTTACTACCGTCAATGTGCGAATTAAAAGTTACTCCCTCGGGAGTTATTTTTCTGATTCCCGCAAGCGAAAATACCTGAAATCCGCCACTGTCCGTCAGGATCGGCTTGTCCCACGCCATAAATTTATGCAGTCCGCCCGCTTTGGCTACAAGCTCATGCCCCGGACGCATATACAAATGATACGTGTTAGATAAAATAATGCTCGCGCCTGCACGGTTCAGCTCCTCGGGAGTAAGCGTCTTAACTGTTGCCTGGGTTCCTACGGGCATAAAAACAGGCGTGCGTATTACACCGTGCGGAGTGGTTAACTCACCGACTCTCGCACCGGACTGCTTACATACATGTATTGTCTTATACGAAAAATTTGTCATAATATCAATGAAGAATCTCCGAAACTGAAAAATCTGTATTTCTCTTCGACAGCCGTTTTATACATGCTCAAAGCGTTCTCTCTACCCATAAATGCCGAAACCAACATAATGAGCGTTGATTCGGGTAAGTGGAAGTTGGTAATCAACGCATCAACCGCTTTAAATCGATACGGTGGATAAATAAATATACTCGTTTCACCATTTTCCACCTGTAATTGACCATTTTTGAATGCACTTTCAAGTACTCTGACAGACGTAGTACCGACAGCAATTACACGTCGACCTTCTTTTTTTGCCGAATTTATGATGTTGGCCGCACTTTCGGAAACACTGTAATATTCGCTGTGCATTTTGTGATCCAGTATGTTTTCTGTTTTTACGGGTCGAAACGTGCCGAGCCCGACATGCAATAATACTTCGGCAATTTCCACTCCCTTTGCCCTTATTTTATCAAGCAGTTGAGGGGTAAAATGTAATCCCGCAGTCGGCGCCGCGCTTGAGCCGTTCTCCTTAGCGTACACGGTCTGATAACGCCCTTGCTCTTTTAATTTTTCATGAATATAATGCGGTAACGGCATTTCACCGATTTCAGAAAGAACGTCTTCAAACACGCCGTCAAAAGCAAATCTTACAAGCCTAAGCCCTTCACCCTCATATTCCAATACCGTCGCCCGCAAATGTTCGGAAAATATAAATTCAGTACCCACAGTTGCTTTCTTTGCAGGCTTAACCAAAACTTCCCAATCGGTCAAATTCAATCTTTTATGCAATAAAAACTCGACCTTACCGCCCGTTTGCGATTTATGTCCGTAAATTCTGGCAGGTAAAACCTTAGTATTATTGATAACAAGTACGTCACCTGCTTTCAAAAAATCGGGCAAATCGTAAAAATGCTTGTGCAAAATCGTATTGTCAGTCCTATTATAAACCAACATACGAGAAGAATCGCGCGGCTCGACGGGAGTCTGCGCAATCAATGCTTCAGGCAAATCATAATAAAAATCGCTCTTATTCATTATTCACTGTCCAATCCGTCAAAAATACTAAGCTGTTTTGCCTTTGCTTCACTGAATTTTAGCCCGAGATGCTCGTAAGCGCCCTTTAAGCACACTCTTCCGCGCGGAGTTCGCGCTATAAACCCAAGCTGCAAAAGATATGGTTCAATGACATCTTCTATAGTCCCGGCATCCTCGTTTATTGCCGCAGCTATCGTATCAAGTCCTACAGGTCCGCCGTTAAATTTGTTTATCATGGCGTCCAAAGTACGACGGTCAATCAAATCAAGTCCGCACTTATCAATCTCGAGAAAATCCAAAGCCTTGTCGACAATTTCTTTATCGATAACGCCACGACCGATTACTTCCGCAAAATCACGGGCGCGCTTAAGTAAGCGGTTGGCAATTCTGGGCGTTCCCCGCGAACGTCTTGCAAGCTCCAGCGAAGCATCCTTTTCTATTTCTATGTTAAGTATGCGGGCAGAACGATTGACAATTATACTAAGCTCTTCGGGCGAATACATTTCAAGTCTGCAAATAACGCCGAATCTGTCCCTGAAAGGTCCGGTGAGCATACCTATTCTTGTGGTCGCGCCGATTAGCGTAAATTTGTTAAGGTTGATACGCATCGTCTTTGCCGCAGGACCTTTGCCAAGCACAATATCAAACGCATAATCCTCCATAGCCGAATATAATTTTTCTTCTACAGAACGGTTAAGCGCGTGAATTTCATCTACAAATAATACGTCGTTTTCCTCTAAATTGGTCAAAATCGCCGCTAAATCGCCCGCGTGCTCAATGGCAGGTCCGCTTGTAATCTTGAGCGATACACCCAATTCATTGGCAATAATGTGCGACATTGTCGTCTTACCCAGTCCCGGAGGACCGTATAGTAAAACATGATCCAAAGCGTCGTGTCTGTTCTTCGCTGCTTCTATAAAGACCTTAAGATTATTCTTTACCTTATCCTGACCGATATAATCGTCAAATGTTTTAGGACGCAGAGAGGTTTCTATTTCATCGTCAAACGCATTCATTGAGCTGGAAATAAATCTTTCTTCTTCCATAAATCACTCCTTACGCGTTCTTTAACGCATTAAATATAAGCTGCTCGAGCGTTAGACCTTCCTTCTGCACGCGCCCTACAGCCGCACTCGCCTCTTGTCTGTTGTAACCAAGCGTCATAAGCGCAAGAACCGCATCTTCATTCAAATCGGCAGGCGGCGCAACCGCATCGATATCTCCGTCAACATAATCCTTACTGACTTTGTCACGAAGCTCCAGCACTATTCGCTCGGCTGTCTTTTTTCCAACGCCTTTAATCTTGGAAAGCGTCGACCAATCCGCACAAACAACGGTTGCGGCAAACTGCCCGACAGTCATTCCGCTAAGTACGGTCAACGCCAGCTTGGGACCTACGCCGCTAACCGAAACCAACTTCTGAAACATAGCTTTTTCCTGTTTAGACGCAAATCCGAAAAGACTCATATCGTCTTCTCGAACATTAAGCAAACAATAAACCTTAACTTCGTCTTTACAACCCGACAATTCCGCCATAGCATTCGCGCTTACGTTAAGCTCGTACCCTACACCGTTACACTCAACAACCAATATCCCGTCACCGACTTCGGTTATTTTTCCTTTGATATAATTATACATAATTCTCCGTAAAAATCAATTCAAAACGCGCTGATTAAATCCGCAGGTGTTTGCATGACAGATAGCAACGGCAAGCGCATCTGCAGCATCGTCGGGCTTTGGTTCGGACTTTAAATGCAGCATCATCTTTACCATATACTGAATCTGTTTTTTGTCCGCCCGTCCGTTACCCGTAAGCGACTGCTTGACCATCAGGGGCGTGTATTCGTACAATCTACCGCACTCCTGAACCGCACAAAGCAGTATAACGCCTCTTGCCTGAGCAACCTTGATACCGGTAGTAATGTTCGTATTAAAGAACAATTCTTCGACAGCAATCTCTTCGGGTCGGTATTTCTTGATTAAAGTCGAGAGCGCTTCATATATCATAGCGAGCCGTACCGCAATGCCCTCGTCCTTAGGGGTTTGGATTACTCCGTAATCAATCGGAGTGATTTTACTCCCGTTTTTATCGATTACACCGTATCCGATAGTGCCGTATCCGGGATCAATGCCCAAAATTACCAAAACATACTCCTATTTTGTTGATATTTTTTCAAAAATATATTATTATATAAATGATAGTATTTATTTGCATTTATGTCAAGCAAATACTGTCCAAACCGAAGTTTGTAATCGAAAAAAACTAAAAAGGAAGTATCGAAATGAAATTTTGGCAAGGTAAATTCAACGAAGCACTTGACGAAAACATTAAACAGTTTATCTCAACCTTCTCTTATGATAAGAGGCTTTATAAACACGATATAATGGGGAGCATTGCCCACTGTACCATGCTTAATGAGCAAGGTATTATTTCAGAGAAGGAAACCAAACAACTCCGCAATACTTTAACGCAAATTTTTTACGACATAACAAGCGGCACATTACTGCTCGAAAATGCGCGCGATATATTCGATTTCCTTGACGAAGTTTTGGTTATGCGCCTGGGCAATATTGCCAACAAGCTTAACATTGCTCGCTCCAAATGCGACCGCGCCGCACTGACACTACGCATGTATGTAAGTGAGCTTTGCGGCGAACTGAACGAATCTCTGAAAAGCTTTATAGAATCTGTTATGGAGGTTAGCGGGCAAAACCTCACTACCGTTATACCCGGCAACTACCGTTTCGCAAAAGGACAACCCACTACCCTTGCGCATACACTAATGGCGTTTGCGGAAATGTTCTCGCGCGATATCGTTCGCTACAATGACATCAAAAAACACACTCTCGTCATGCCCCTTTACAGCATGTACGGAACAGGCACTCGTTTTGCAATCAACAGACGCAGAGTTGCCGAACTTTTACAGTTCACGTCAGTAACCCAAAACTCCTTAGATGCGCTTACCGATACCGACTATGTGTCCGAATTCATTTCCGCAACCGCCATCACAGCAAAACACATTTCTACCGTTTGCAATACTTTTATAAAGTGGAGTTCAAAAGATTGCGGTTTCGTACAAACTAACGATAGCATCACATTCGACTCGGGCGTAACACCAACGGCAAGCGAACCCGTTGTCTTAGAAACTATAAAAGCCAAACTCGCCAGATGTATCGCAATGCCCGCACTTCTTACAGAATTAAACGAAAATTCGCTTGATTATTGCGGCTCAGTACATGAAATAGCCGTCACGGTTTTGGAGACAGAAACACCCGTTAAATCCGCACTCGAAATGCTGTGCGCCATTCTCCCCTCATTTGCATTTGACAATCAGGCGATGCTTAAAGCCGCGACAGCCGATTACTCAACTGCACGCGACTGCGTAGATTATCTGATAATAAAAGGCGCCACCGAGTCCGAAGCATTCGAAACGGTCGGCAAACTTTGCGAGTATTGCTACGAAAACAGTAAACGGCTCGATACAATTACGCTTGACGTCTATAAACAGTTTTCTCCGAAATTCGAACAGGACGTAATTTCGGCAATGCGAATCAAAAACGCTACTCGCCTACGCAAACACGAGGGCGAACCGGGAGACGTTGCTGTCCGAGCCGAAATCAGAGCTATGGGCAGAAAGCTCCATAAACTGTTCCCCGAAAATAAATAAACTTAAAAATAATCAATCAAAAAAAGGCATTCGCTTTCTCCGAATGCCTTTTTCTTATCAATCAGAATATAATATCATCGTCATAGTCTTCATCATCAGCCGAAGTATTTTGGTTAACGGGTTTCGTTACGATATCGCCGTGATATATCCGTTCGGAATCCAAAACGTATTCGTTAAATTGCATAACGTACCGACGCTTTTCATCGTTCGACATTTCCTTAAAATTATTATGATTTTTCAGAAAATCCGCATTGAATTTATCCAAAAGCCCGTTATTGTGGAAGCTGAACGAATCATAATCATGGAATATAACGTGATCGGCAAGCTCGATACCTGCCGAATACAAAATCTCAAACAACAAGCATGTAGATGTTATATCGTCTACAGAAGGCGTAACGTTACCGGTGGGATGATTATGTGCAACAATAACGTAGGAAGCCCCTGCTCTCATTGCTTTTTGGGTAATATCGGTAACATTTATGTCCACTTGCGAGCCCGAACCGCCGCCATTGAAAAATACGTCAATCGTCTTATAATTGATATCTAACAGTGCCACACAGCTACACTCGGTTTTTCTACCCACAAAATACGGTTGCATGTACTCGATAGCACTCACCGGATCGCCCATGTTTCTTTTCCGCTTCTTGGGATCGGACGAGCGCATTGCTTTTCTAACCAACGAATACTCGCTCGACAGCAAATACGCCGCGCCCACAGTCATATTCTTAATGCGTATAAGCTCATCGGGCGACGCAGTAAGCACTCCGTCTAAAGAACCGAAAGTATTAATCAAATCGTGCGCCAACTCATTTGTATCCTTGCGCGGTATAACCAATGAAAGGTGAAACTCAAGCGCCTCATGGTCGGCAAGCGTTTCCAGCTCGGGATCTTTGCGGACTTTAGCGCGAAGACGTTGTCTATGCCCTTCATGAACGTTATTAGGCTTAGACATCAATTTATCCAAATCTTTTTTCACGGCAACTCACCAAATTTTATCGTCGATAAAAATTATTTTCTCACCTGTCCGCTTCCGTACACACAATATTTAGTACACGTAAGTTCACGCAAACCTAGCGGTCCGCGCGCATGCAACTTTTGCGTCGAAATACCCATTTCCGCACCGAATCCGTATTCGAACCCGTCGGTAAAAGCTGTAGACGCATTATAATAAACAGCGGCACTGTCGACATATTTCATGAATTTCTCAACAGCTGACGAGTCGTTTGCAATAATAACCTCGCTATGTCCCGAACCGTATTTGTTGATATGCGCAATTGCGTCCTGGCAATCCGACACAACCTTACAAGATATCTTTAATCCCAAGAACTCGGTACCGAAATCCTCTTCGGTTGCACGATCACAATTCGGATATATGCGACATGTTTTTTCGCAACCGCGTATTTCCACGCCCGAATTCGAGAGTTCGGATAAAACTTTAGGTAAAAATTTATCGGCAACAGTCTCATCCACAAGTATACTTTCAAGTGCGTTGCAAACGCTCGGACGACGCAATTTTCCGTTAAGAATAATCTTTACCGCCGTTTCCGCATCTGCGGATTCATGAATATATGCGTGGCAATTACCGGTACCTGTTTCTATCACGGGAACAGTCGACTTTTCGACAACTGTATTGATAAGTTTAGCCGAGCCGCGCGGAATAAGCACGTCGATAAGTCCTCGAGCCGTCATCATCTGTTCTGACGCCGAATGAGATAAATCTTCGACAAGCTGTATAAAGCCGCCGTCATAACCCGCATTTTTAAGTGCGGTAACAATAACGCCCACTATAGCGCAGTTGGAATTATACGCATCCTTACTGCCGCGTAAGACAACGGCATTACCGGTTTTTAAGCACAAACCTATTGCGTCGGCAGTAACGTTGGGGCGAGCTTCATAGATAATTCCCACCACTCCGAACGGCACACGAATTTTCTTTAAAAGCAAGCCTGCATAATTCTGCCATTCCTCAACAACTTCACCGATTGGGTCCGGTAATTCTATAAGCTTCAGCAACCCATCGCTCATTGCCTTGACTCTATCCGGATTAAGCATGAGCCTATCCAAAATATGCTTTGGTTTGTCGGCATTAAGCTCCAAATCGGTTTTGTTTGCCGCAACAATTTTTTGCACATTGTCCGTCAATGCCTTTGCAGCCACAGCCAACATTTTATTTTTATCGTCGGTCGTAAGACCAATCAAATAATCGGCCGCCGCCTTTGCCAACTTACAATTATCTAAAACGCCGAGCAATTACTCATCCTCCTCTTCGGTTTCGGGTAAATCGGCATTATGGAATACGTTTTGAACGTCATCGTTCTCATCGAACATATCCAACATCTTCATAAACTTTTGCGAAGCAACATCGTCAAGCGCAACAGTCATAGAGGGAATTCGGTCAATCTGACTGCTTGCAAGCTCAAAGCCTGCGTTTCTCAGATTATCGCTGACGGTCAAAAACTGATCGGGAGCAGTCAAAATTTCATATTCGTCACCTTCGACGTTAAAATCTTCGGCGCCGGCATCGAGTGCCGACATCATCATTTCGTCGTCATCCATTCCGTTTTTCTTTTCGATAAGAATGACACCCTTAGATTCAAACAAGTACGAAACGCAACCGTTGGTTCCCATAGAGCCGCCGTACTTATCGAAGATATGTCTGACGTCGCCGGCAGTACGGTTCTTGTTATCGGTAAGAGTTTCGACAATCACCGCAACACCGTTCATACCGTATCCTTCGTAAACGACCGATTCGTAGTTTATGCTGCCAAGCTCGCCGCTTGCCTTCTTGATACTGCGGTTGATGTTATCATTAGGCATATTTGCCGCTTTCGCCTTTGCTATTACCGTTCTAAGTGCCGAGTTACTATCCGGATCGGCTCCGCCCGCTTTCACCGCAACCGCAATTTCACGACCGATTTTGGTAAAAACAGCCGATCTTGCCGCATCGGTTTTTCCTTTAGCTCTCTTAATTGTAGACCATTTGCTGTGTCCTGACATAAAAAATCTCCTATTCAAAGAATTTAATCTCAATATAATTGTACCATATTTCTATCTAAAAGTAAATAATTTGCTCACAATATGCGTCCATATTTCAACTGATACATCAAAACCGCAGCCGAAACACCCGCATTTAACGATTCAACACCCTCCATAGGTAAGCTGAGTACTTTGTCACACATAGTACTTATATCCTTTTGTACCCCATTGGCTTCATTTCCGACGACCAAACATAGCTTTTGAGCAGAAAAATCGCTTGTAAAAACATTTTCACCATCCATATCGGCGCAAAGTAATGTATAACCGTTATTCTTTAATTCACCGACAATATCTTGTCCGACCGAAAAAATATTAACCTTTGACACCGCCGACATTGCACTGCGCACCACTTTGGGATTATACGGATCGACACAATCCAAACAGTAAATATCGGAAAATCCGGTTGCAAGTGCCGTTCTGATAATAGTACCCATATTACCGGGATCCCGTATTCT
>CAZBTB010000023.1:0-10770 GCA_964494605.1 uncultured Lachnospiraceae bacterium | reverse complement strand
AATATTTCTTCGATTTTTTTAAACACCTTAAAATATTTATTATTATTCTCGTATATATATCTAAACGAGCTTACTCGATTTTGCTAATATGCTATAGTTTCAAATAATTGTTCAGAAACCTTCTTAATCGTTTCTTTATCCCAAGCCCTAATATAATCAATATATAGTGAGTTAGGTTCGATTCCTATTGCGGGTAAAAGGAAACTGTCTTCCCAATATACTTCAGCAGGAACTAAATATCGTCTAGGACTTTCGTCCGTACGATGGATGTGTTTATGTTGAAAAGGGCTACAAACTAATTCAATGTCAAAAAGTGATGTTTTGATATTATCTATATTTCTCTCTATTATGTTATATAAATCAATGTTATTAGAAAAATCTAAATAAAACTTATTTGTGAGATTGAAAATAATATCGTTTTCTTCATTGGAAGGCTGATAGGTTATATCTGTTTTAATATCTTTTGATGATGCTTCTTTTCGTTTTTCAATGATTTCAATCTGCTTCTTTATCTTTTTCTCATCTGTCCATTTCAGTTGTTTAATAACAAACATAATAGCGACAATAGATATTATTGTTATAATACATGCAAAAATAGCAACCGAAAGTATGCTATAAAAATTATCTGCGTGATATACAACAATCCTAATGACAGACATTATAATGAATGCAATTGGCATTGCTATTATAAAACCTACAGTAATTTTGCAATTATAATTAAATTGTTGTAAATACTCTTTTTCCCTCTCATCTGATAGGTTGTTAAATGTTTCATCTATTGTTTTGTTGTCCATAATTTGCCTCCAACAATATTATATCATAAGCCATATATTATATCAAGTAAAATTCGTTTTAGATTACCACTGCTCCGCCACAAAGACCTAAATCGAAATAATCGATTTAGGTCTTTTTAACCTTTTTTCATTCTACGGTAACGCCGAAACGTTTCAGCAACTCAAAATACTCGTCGAACTTATGCAGCCGAACGGGCATTTGAATATGATTGTCAAAGTAAAGAATAAGCGCAGGACTTATATCTTTGTATTTTTCTACAACCTCGGCTTTAACACAATGCCCTGCCTTAATGAGATTTTGCGCTTTAGCGTGATAATTAAAGTATGTCATAAATAAATTTTATCCCTAAACCGTTCTAATATAATATCGGCATTTTTATTTCTGTGCAATCTAAGAAGACGAACAAGTCGAGATTTTCACGCAAACTTATTACTTAAACGGCGCAGGAAAGGAAGTCCCCGAATCGGAAATCATGTGGATTCAATCGACGTCATGCCCCCGACCGGCGGCACCGCAGTTACTTACATTTCCCAATTACTCTCGAACGAGAAACACAAAGTGGAAATAAGGTGCACGGGCGTTACGTATTTAGATTCGTCTGCTTTGTATCGATTAAACAAAAAGAACGGAACTTGAAAACCGAGTTCCGTTCTTTTTTATTGTTCGTAAAATCTTTATGCCTTGTAGCCCGGCAGATATTCGGACGTATTTTTAAGCATTTTATCAAACAGCTTTCTTGCGCTTGACAGCGAAATCGTTACGAGCGGATCGTTTACAAACGCTTTGAAGGCAAGCTCGTAATTCCCCGTAATTGCCGCCTCGACCGTAAGCTCCTGATTATACGCGACTCGTTTAACGAGATTGTCTACGCCGCGAGGGAGGCAACCCGAAGTTACGGGTTTGACTGTGCCCGACGCAAAGCTTGCGTTCGTTTCGACGACGAAGCCTTTGGGATAATCGGATATCTGACCTACGTTGGGCATATTGCAATTCGTTACGAGCGCGCCGCCGATACCCAAGATAGCCTTCATCTGCACAACGCCTTCTTCGCCCGTCGTGCCTATTCTCATCTTATCCTCTCCCGAAGCAAGACGCAAGGTTATCGCTATTCTTTCTTTTAAGTCGTTTATTCGCCAGTCCACGGTAGTCAGACCGAACATCCACTCTCTGACCTGCTCGGGGCTACTAAGATACCACTTGCCCGGACAGAACTCCGCCAAGTGTCTGTCGCCCGCCGCGGCGATAGCGCCGTAACGCTTAAACAAATCGAACTTGACTCGGTGTGCGCAGGCAAAGCTGTTGTTCATCCAGTGGTTGCTTTCGTCCAGAATATAACCGCTTTCGTAATACTTATCGGCAAAATCCGCGTAAATCCCGAAAACGTCCTCGCTTTTATAATGCGCTTCGGTTATCCAGGTAAAGTGGTTTATTCCCACGACGTTCGTCTTGATTTGGGCGAGCCCTACGTTCGTGCCGTATTTTTCGTTATATGCGGCGGCTATAAGGCGCTGAGTGCCGAACACTTCGTGACAGCAGCCGAAAGCCTTGATTTTCGGAAAATATTTATAGAGCGCCGAAATGCACATTGTCATCGGGTTCGTGTAATTTATGACCCATGCGTCGGGGCAATAATCGCGTACGCCCTCGGCAAACTCCTTAAACATTGGTATAGTTCTGAGCGCACGTACTATTCCGCCGGGGCCCGAAGTGTCGCCTACAGACTGATAAATTCCGTATTCTTCGGGAGCGTGAACGTCGCTTCTCATTTCTTCGAAGGTTCCCGGAAGTATGGATATTATTACAAAATCCGCGCCGACAAGAGCCTCTTTGAGCGTTTTTACGGCTTTGTACTTCCACTTGCTTTTAGCGTCGGGCAAATTGCTCGTGATGTTGCCGATAACCTCGTTAGTAACAGCCGCATCGTAATCGATGTCGTACAAATAAACGTTTCCGCATAAACTCGGCTCACTTGCCAAATCGCTCATAAGTCCGCGCGCCCAACCTCGGCTTCCGCCGCCGATATACGCGATTTTCAGATTTTCGGCTTTTGTACCGTTTTCCGTGTAGTTCATTTTTTATCTCCTTTTATGAAAACAATAATTTTCGATTTTTTTAAATACTCTTGCTTTTAAGCTCGGATTATGCTATAATATTGCTTATGAACGATAAAGAAGTTTTCTTTAATAACATACGTGACGATATATACGTCGATTCAGTAACAATCCGTAAAAAGCATAATCCGGGAACGGTGCATTACCATGCGCACTACGAGTTGTTTTACCTTAGAGAAGGAACGCGCTACTACGTCATTAACGGCAAAACCTATACGGTAAGCCCCGGTGACGTTATTCTTGTAAAGCCCAACGTTCTGCACGTGACGTACGGCTCGGAATACAGTCGCTTTTTGTGTAACTTCTCCGACAAATGGCTGTCCGATTATTTCAGCCCGAGTGCGGCGGAAAAACTCTTATCCTGTTTTGCGTACAATCATTTTCCACGTGCTCTGTCGGAAAAATACGACGTACGGTCGCTCATTAACCGACTCGAAGCTCAATACAACAAAACTCCCGACGAAATTTATCCTTACATTGCACAGCTTTTACTCGCGCTAGATAAAATCGATCCCGTTTCGGTTTCGGACGAAAGCGCCGTTATTTACCGCATATTCGATTATATATCGAACAATTATGCGCAAGACGTCGGTTTGAATCTACTCTCCGAAAAGCTGAATATCAATAAGTATTATCTGTGCCACATATTCAAGAAACACACCAACCAAACCATAAACAACTATCTTACCGACACCCGCATACAGCATGCGTCCAACGACCTTAAGCGCACGGACAAGAGCATTACCGAAATCGCGATATCCAACGGCTTCAATTCTTCCACGCATTTTATAAATACATTCAAAAAAGCTCTCGGAATTACGCCGCTTGCATACAGAAAACGCGAAAAACGCTGAAGGCTCATCACCTTTTCCGTAACGTGCTTTAATTATAAAACAATAAATACAAATTTTCTATAAAAATATTGCTTTTAATGCCCTTAAAATCAAAATATATTGCTTTATATAAAAATAAAGCCCCTCTCCGCATGATGCGAAGAGGGGCTTTGCATGAATTTGTGATGTTTACTTCATATAAATCTTATCGAGCCTAAAGGACGTGCCGTTAGCGCTGCCTTGCACTTCGATAAACAGAGTTCCGTCGCTTTCGGAAATCACGTCGGCAAGCGCAAGCTCAACTTCGATCCATTCTCCTTTGCTGTCGGATCCGACTCTGGCAATCGTGCCATACTGTCCGACTTTTCTGCTGATAATAAGATCCGACGACGTTGTCGGCACAAAGATACAAAGCACTGCGGTGTCGTAACCTGCGCGACGGGTAGCAAAGTCGGCAGGTAACGCAATCTTTACGTTGCCTATCCAAGTCCATTGATTATAAAAACTGACTAAACTTGTTTTTCCGTCGCCGGCACCTCGATACGACTTATTGTCATTTGTGACGAGCGAATAGTTAAGCGCGTTGACATTGAAAATTTCGTTTTCCGCCAAAGGATAATCGGAAGCTTTTTTGAAATAAACGTCGTAAATCGTAAACTTGGCTATATTTCCGCTTTCCGACTCGAAAGTGGGCTTAAATTTGCCGTCCGTCAATTTACTTACGTTGTACGCCACCTCGGCAACCGCATTGCCCCAGGATTCTACGCTATTTAATGTTCCTAACGCCGTGTTGTATATTGAATGAAGATTGTCGATTTTTAACCTTAATACGATATAATAGACTTCCTCTGCGGTAAACCCGGCATAATCCTCCGCGCCCAGCATCGGAGTAATCTCAAGCTCGACCCAAGTGTTGTTTGCCGTCACGACGACCGCATGTTCGCTGTCGTCATAGGTCAGACTTCCGTTTGCGAACGTGATATTGCCCATTTTGAGTTTTTCGGAAAAGTCGACTATTTCGTTGTCTGCTACGGTCAAAACGTTAATCGACTTGAGCGTAACGTTTTTATTGCCGTTTACGTCGGTTGCGGTATAAATCGCCTTATACACGCCTTCTTGCGTCGGTGTGAATTTATTACCGGTGACGGTTACGGGTGTGCCGTCAATGCTTACCGTAACGTCTACCGTAACGTCACAGCCCTCGTAGCCCTCGGTTTCGGCTTCAGGCAACGTATACTCCGCTCCCACCTGTCCGAGAGGCATATCGCCTACGGTTACGGTCGGCTTTGCTTCGAGTACGGAAGTTGCAAGATAGATCTTGCTGATATACACTTCGATAGACGAATTATCGGGGCCTCCGCCGAATGCTATCGTTCTTGCCGAGCCGTCCAACAAGCTTTCGAAATCGGCTCTGTTTATCGTGTAGTTGAACCACATTCCTTTTGCGTTTTCCGAAATCTTGAGAATTTTACCGTTATAATAAATATCGGCGATCGGGCAGGATACGGGGACATACATGCGCAGCACGATGATATTCATGTCGGTCATTTGGGCATACTCATCCGCCGAACGAAGCGCGGTAAACTTCGGTCCCGTCCAAGTCCAGGGACTTGAAAATTTAACGACGCCGTTTTCGTTCTCAAACGTCTCGTAGTAGGTTTTACTTAAGCCGTCACCGCCGAACTCCACGGTATTTGCCTTTAACTCGCTGTCGAAAATAACGATTTCGTTGTCTGCTACGGTCAACACGTTGAGCGTTTTTTCGAGTACGTTTTTGTTACCGTTTGCGTCGGTTGCGGTATATGTTACCGTATACGCGCCCTCCTCCGTGGGAGTAAATTTATTTGCGGTGACGGTAACGGGCGTTCCGTTAAAGCCGACCTCAACGTCCACCGTAACCTCGCACTCCTCGTAGCCTTGGGTTTCGGCTTGGGGCAACGTATACTCGGCATTGAGTCTTGCGGCGGGCATATTGCTCACAGTGATCTGAGGCTTAACCTCAAGCTCGCTGCCGACCAGCCAAATCTTGCTGATATACAGTTCGATAGGCGAACCGGGATTATTCGAGCACTCGAAGGAAATAACTTTTTTCGTTCCGTCCAATAAATTCGCAATAGCGTCTTTTGAAACGGTATAGTTAAACCACATGCCCTTGGTATTGTCGTTTATCCTGAACAAGACCTGACCTTTATAGTATACTGTGGACACCTTGCAATTTGCGGGCACAAATATCCTGAACACGGCGTAATCCGCGTTTTCGAGCTCTTCGTACTCTTCAGCCGAGCGTAACGCTTCGAAACGCGCCGACAACCAACTGTTTGCTACACCGAGCTGTAATACACCGCTTTCGTTTTCAAACTCGCTTAAATAGGTCTTGCCCACTCCGTCCGTATCCGGCATTACCGTGCTCGCTTTAAGCGCGCTGTTGAAATTCACTATCTCGTTATCTTCCGCCGTGAAAACACCGAACGTTTTTACGACGCGGTTTTTATTGCCGTTTGCGTCGGTTGCGGTGTACGTAACCGTATAAATTCCTTCCTCGTCGGGCGTAAACTTATTTTCGCTGACGGTGACGGGCGTTCCGTCATAGCTTACGGCAACGTCTACCGTAACTTCGCAGTCCTCGTAGCCTTGGGTTTCGGCTTCGGGCAACGTATACTCCGAGCTAAGCTTGCCCGCGGAAAGCTCGGGTACCGTCAACGTCGGGCGCACCTCGAGAATGCTGTTTACGAGCGTAAGCTTACTGATATAAATCTTGATCTGCGCCTGTGCATTGCCCGTGCACTCGAATGCAAGCTGATTCTTCGTTCCGTCCAAAAACGCCTCGAGCTTATCTCTTTCCACGGTATAGTTGTACCATATACCCTTGGTTTCTTCCTTAATGTTAAGCACCGTAGCGCTACCGAAATACACGGTGGAAACTTCGCAATCGTCGGGAACGAACATTCTTATAACCACAAAGTCCGCTTCCGTAAGCTCGCCGTATTCTTCACCCGAGCGCAGTGCGGTAAATTTCGGTCCTATCCACGACCACTGACTGTTAAGCTCGACAACTCCGCTTTCGCCTTCAAACGTCTCGTGATAAGTTTTCTTCTTTCCGTCGCCGCCGAAATCGACAAGCATTGCTTTAATCGGATCATTCAAATCCAGGATTTCGTTTTCGTAAGGCTCGGAAATAACGCCCACGCTACACTCTTTTACGCCGTTATTGCCGTAGACGTCGGTAGCCGACGCGCGAATTACATACTCGCCTGCCGATCTCGGAATAAACCCGTCGCCTTCGGAGGTCAGGTTCTGTTCGCTCAGTTCGTCGCCGTTTTTAAGAAACACCTTAAACGTAACGGGCAGTTCTACGCCCATAGCGGACAGTGCGGTCGCGGTCGGCAATTTTACTTCACGTCCCACAACGCCGAACGAAACGTCGCTTATCGTAATGACTGGCGCGGTCGTGCAAACGACCTTGACTTTGATTTCCTTTTTTACGCTCTTGCCTTGTACGTCCGCCGTATATACGATTTTGTAGCCGTCCATAGACGAAACGTCGAAACGGTACAATACGACGTCAACGGCATTTCCTTTGCTGTCGAACACCTCGGCGGTAACCGAATAAGCCGTTTTTCCGTCCTTATCGTAAACGCTTGTTCTCAGCTGATAGACCGAACAGTACTCGGCAGTGACTTCGGTCTCGTCCTCCCATTCGAGCGCGATTTCGCTGCTGCAACCGACAACCAAGCAAAGCGACATTGTCAGTACTATCAGCAGCATCGCCGATAACAATTTTTTCATAAATTCTCCCTCCTTATAACTCAGGCTCTTTCCAACCTGAAATTGTCGAAATAGTAGGTGCGTTCGCCGCCCTCGTACTCGCGCCAAGCGATTCTTAAATCGTAAGGATAAAGGCGGTTGTTTTCTTTTAAGTCGCTCAGCTTAACCTTGAGCGTATTCCACTTACCGACAACGGCGTCTAACCTGAACGCCTGCCAGTTGCGTCTCGACGTATCGTCGAATTCGATATAGAACTGCGTTCCTTCGGTCGCGGCGTAAACGTCGAAACAAATATATGTCGAGTCGAGCTCTTCCTCGTTTATCTCGGTTATCGGCTTAAGCAAATCCTTGAGCATGTGCACTCTGAACCAGGTCTCGCCGCTCACGTTTTCGCCCGGCTTGGTGACAAACTTAAGCACCTTTTCGCCCTCGGACGCGCTTATGCCCTCGCCGACCGCGTACACGGTCTTAAGCTCGGCTTTGCACTCCTCTTTCGTGTCGTTGCTGTTGACGAACACGAAATTCTGGTACGTCTTTTCAAACCCGCAGATTTCGCCCGCGTCCTGCTTGATTATCTCGGCGGGGTTTATCTCGAGAGTGGTGGGCGAAGGATAGACCTTGATATTGTCAAGGTACAGCGTGGGCGCATCGCTCAAATCATTTGACTTTGCGTTTTCAAACATAAAGTAAACGCCTACCGCACTTGAGTAATAAATAAAGTTAATATCCGAATAGCTGAACTCCACGCCGTTCCAACCGGGCTTGAGCTTAATGGATCTCGTCTCCATGCGCGTCATATCGTTCACCGACGCGTACCGACCCACCAAGCCGTAATACATCATGATTTCGCCGTCCTCGGCGTTATAGATGTCCGCAGTGAACTTGTCTATCGAACGCGCGTCGGTGTAGTCGAATTTAAACCGTTCGCTGGAAAGCGGCAACGACACTATGGGAAGCCCACTCGAATACTTGTTTCCCAACGGACGGAGCTTTAACGAGTATCCGCCCTCTTTTACGTATTGCGCGTCGTCGTTGAGCTCGGCTTTACCGAACGAATTGAAAATTCTGACAAGCTGAAAATCGTCCGTTCCGCGCGAAAAATCGAATACGAAGGTGTCCTTTTCGTTTTTCTCGCTTTTGTTGCAAGCCGCGACCGGCAGACAAAACGTCAAGCATAAAATAACAACTAATATTCTGACGATATTTTTCATATTCCCTCCTATGCGTTGTAGATATAAACGCTCTCAAGGTAGACGTTTGCGTTTGCCGGCAGCTCGAAGCCTTCGCCGAGGTAGAACACCAAGTAAGAGATACTGCCCGTACGCATCCAGTTGAACGTTACGAATCCGCTAAGCTCGATTTCGTTGAATCCGTCGTGCAGCATAATACTGCTCAAATCCGAGTACGACGAGCTGTTTTTATACTTAGCCGAAACGGTGAACATCAGATCTTCGCCGTTTTCGGGCTTATCGTAATAAAGCTTGATTACAACCTTTTTAGTTCCCTGCCCGATACTCTTTACGTGATCGGCAGAGTACCGAACGCTTTGGTTGCTGTTTCGGTCGGACGCGCCTACGTCGAGCTTGACAAGCTTTCCGCTTAAATTACCGTTTACCGAACTTGCCTCTACAACCGTTGCGGTAACCTCGCAATCCTCTTCGGAAATGCAACCCACAAGCTCATCCGCGCCGAACCCGACAATCTTGCCGCCGAGCTCGAAGGAAATCGACCGCGTTACGCCGCTATCCTCAAACGACAGATTAAGCGTGTTTTTATTCTCAGTTAGCGTTTTGGTTACCGAATAAATCCTTCCGCCGTTTACCGACTGAGCGCCTTCCACTGCCGTTCCGTCGCACTTCAGGTCATAACCGTCGTTTAAATAAATGCGGTAAGTGATTTTGCCCTTGCCGTCGTCGTCGCGCCCCACTACCGTAAAGCCCGCGTCCGACAGAGCAAGCGACGCTATATCGTAAAGCCTGCGGCGCGAAGAAGCGAAAAACTCGTTGTTGGTCGCAACCTTAGTTCCCTTATACAGCGACGAGGTCAGGTCGTTTATTATATCGTCGGCGGAAAAAGCCACGCCCACCGATTCGGACACAAGACTGTATCTTGCCTTTAACGCCTGTAAAATTTCGTACTCCTCCAGTCCGTCGCGAATGGCCTCGAGTCTTAACGACGCGACAGGTCCGTCGACACCGTACGGCGCACCGGGATAAGTCAGAAATCCGTCGCCGTTGACGTTGGGAAAGCGCGACGCAGTATTGTAAGCGTCCTCGATAGCTCCGTAATCGCCCAACGTCGTAACGTACGTTCCGTAGATATCGGTCGACCAATAGAGATTGCCTACGACGTCGTACTCCGATTGCATCCAACCCAACAGCCTGGCAGACAAAAGCGTGTCGTCGATATGGTAGGTCGGGTACGGCGCACGCGGCGAAACGCAGCCGTAGAACCAACGTTCGCGCTGATTGGCGTATTGATTTCTCTGGTAAGCCGAATTATATCTGTCATAGCCCGGGCAGAACGTGTCGATTATTCCCTCGTACTTCTGAAAGTACTGGGTGGTGGTAACGTTGTAGATATTCCGTATCGATTCGACCACCTCGGCTTTGAGCTCGCTTGTTATCGTTTCGTCCGCCTCCAACTCGTCGGCGGTTTGCGTCAGAACCGCTCTGTAGTCAGCCATTACCGATACGACCTGATCGTACTTGCTTTTCGAAACCTCGGGCTCGTCGATAGCGGTTATATACGAAACCATTTTATCGAAAAAGTTTATGTTTTTCTCAAAGCTCTTTTTTGCAAACTCCAAAAGATACAGCCTGACAAGCGCGGAATTGATCGTCTCGAAACCGTTCTTGTATCCCCAACCTACAGGCAGAACTATTGTCGAACAGCGCGGATTGAGCGCATAGGAACATGCAAGCTCGACGTATTCGCTCACCGCCGCCTTATTGCCCGATTGCGTCGTAAACAAAAACGGCGACAGGCGGTAGTCGATAAGCATATCGTGATACTTATTGAGCATTACCTGCGTGCTGTCCTTTTCGCCCGCCTGGAACGACCACGTATCGATAAATATACTCTTAGCCGTCACTTCCTCGCCGACGGTTAAATTTTCGACCTCGAGCGCAACGGGCACCGAATACTCGTTGCCGCCGACGGTCAGCTTAAAAGTACCCGTATACTTCCCCGCCGTCTGCTCCGACGGAACGGAAAACGAAAAGTACAAGCCTTGATTGCAGCCTGCTTTAACGGTATTCTCGCCT